>JAPOXY010000068.1:6952-10395 GCA_026706845.1 Gemmatimonadota bacterium | reverse complement strand
TTGTTTGAGACCGGACCCCGGAACAGGGTGAGAGCCGCGATCTTTGCGACCCAGCGGAGAAGCACTACCAGATTCCAAATTTATATCCCTCCCTTCAACAGACTTGTTTTCATATTCTTTAATCCTCTAAAAAACAACAGTTTACGAATACTTTATGAACTCGCCATTTTATTCGAGTACCTCCTTCCAAAAACAGCCTAACACACACCAATGCAACATCCTTATAATTGCGTTAAGGAGTAATGCGTTAGGAAAAATCAACACACCTTCTGATTTGTTTGATGTTTGGTTCATGGGAACTGCTCCACTTTAATATATGACGGGCTAATTATATGCAATCAAAAACACAGTGTCAAGCCTTTTTTCAATGATAATGATATGATAATAAAAAACTGAGACAAACACAATCAGAATCAGGATTTACAGGATGAAAGGATGTACAGGATAAAAGTCAAAGTCAAAGTCAAAGTCAAAGGCGAAAGGCGAAAGGCGTCCGCAGATGACGCAGATGAACGCAGATGAAAAGACAAAGGCAAAGGCGAAATCTTCTGGATCGCGGCTAAAACCATACCGCGATGACACCTCAAAGGCAAAATCAACAGCGACAAGCAAAGGTGAAACTTCCTGGATCGCGGGTCAGAAACACCCCGCGATGACAAAGCCCGCCCTATTGGGGGAAATTCATCAAAATGGTAATTGACGTGCCGAAAATGGCGATCAGAATGGTCAAGAGAAGTCCAATAATCCATTTCAAATGGCTGGCCATGCGCCCTTCCATATTGTCCAGACGCATATCCATATTGTCCAGGCGAGTGTCCAGACTGTTCATGCGACCTTCCAGGCTGGTCAACCGCTGTACGATTTGATCGACAATCCCCTCTATTCGACTCAGGCGAGTGTCAATGTCGGCCATCCTGCTTTCTATTGTGTGTCCTATCATTGCGGAGCCTGTCCCATAGAGGCCTCGTCCCTATGTATTATTAAGGAATATAAGGAATATGGGGGAAGAACAAAAGCAAATAGGATCAGGATTTACTGGATTAAAGGATGAACAGGATAAAAACAAAAGGCACAAGACAAGAGCGAAACCTTCTGGATCGCGCGGGACGGCACGGGGGCCGTCCCCTACAATTTACCTGCTCTCAGCCGCGAAGCGGATACCAAGATCAGGCGGCGGTTTTGGCGCATTGGGATCGACGCGCATCATGATCTGTTGTTCCAAAATGTCAACGGTGATCGGACTGTACACCTCCCATTGACGGATCGGCGCATCATTCTCGTCGCGGCACCAGATCTGGATATCGCCGAATTCTTTCTCCACCGTATAGCCGGGAATGGGATTGGTGAGACTGGTATCCGCCGCCACAATATGGCTAACCGATGCCGCTGTTATCTCCACACCTTTGTTTATCGCACGTCCTGAAAACGCATCGTAAAACGGTATCTCCCGGTGCAAATAATAGTAACCGGGCAGGTTAAAATAGCGTCTATCAGCTTGCCACACGCCCAGAACACCGGGCGCACGGGCAAGGTAGTGATACGCGGCAAAAATCGGATCCTGACCGCGGATAAACCCCACCTTCCCCGTCTCCCTGGAAAAAGCGCGATACACCTGATCCTGTGAAGGCAGCGCATTCAGAACCCCACCTATTGAAACCGCGGCGAATAAAACGCCCACCAATCCCCAAACGCGCACAGGCCCACCAAATCGCGCCACCACATCCGCACCAACCAAAAGCCACAGCGGAACAACCGCAAAAACGAACCGATACTCCTTGTGCGCCTGCACAGAATGGATGAGCAATACCAGAGCGACCATCGCCAGAACAAACCCGTAGCGCCGCAAATCGCGCAATGCTATGACCACACACAACGCACCCAACCCGACACTCGCAAGCAAAAGCCACCACAAGAACTGGTACCCCGGGGTCTCGCCAGCGCGCCCCTGGCCAACTATGAGATTGAAACGGATATTCGTAATATAGGAATGAAACAAACCGCCATCCCACATCATCGCATCAAACACCCCCACCGCCAGCAGAAACGCACCTGTAGCAACCGCGAGATGAACCTTCTTCTCCGTCCTGAAATAGAACACACCCAAAACCAACAACGCGATAGGCGCGTACTGCAACCGCACCGCCACTACCAGCACCGCCACAAGTGCCACCACCCAGACCGTCCTCACCCTGTGTACCGACGACCGCACACACAGCACGAGCAACGCCATCAGCAAAGCAGTACCTACAAACTCGGTCATCGGCTTGTGGGCAAACCCGACCAACTCATACCAGAACGCACCCGCCAATAGCGCAACCCGCGCCGATAGCTCGCCAAAATGCCGCCGCGCAAAAAAATACATCCCAACTGGAATCAGCAGGGAAATCGCACAAAACACCAGCTTAACACCGCCCACATACCAGAACGGCTCACCAAGCCCAACAACGTCAAACACCTTCAACACCCCGGCAACCATGCCCGGCACCAGCCATGAGCGCGCCCCGTAGAAAAACTCCCAATACGTGACACCACTGCCAAAAACCAGACGATGTGCCGGCTCCAGATACTGCATCACCTCATCCGGGTGCAAAACAAAATCGCCACACAGCGCAATCGTCGCACGCACCGCAAATGCCAGCGCGAGCACCGGCAGCAAAAACTTCCACGGGCGCTCATCGGGCATCTGCAAATGCAAGAAACGATCCACCAAAGAGGCTGGCGACCTCTGCCCTCTTTCTCGCCTTGAGGCATCCAGTGCGACACCCGGCCTTCTTCGATGCGTCCTTCTTTTTTTAGTTCTCTTCGCCATTCCCGTCCTGCTCTCCAACGAATGTCCAATGTCGTAAATACCATGCTGTTCGTTCTCATTCGCCAACAGCTATTCTTTTTGGCACAAGATATGTACACCCCACTCCCTGGGCAAAGGTGTAAAAGCGTGCATATTCAACTCGGGCCGCTGTGTCGGATAACGATGAACATCCAATTCCGCGGCTATAACATAGTCCGCCTTGACCCTCTCCCAGTAATCTTTGCGCAATGCGCCGAAAACGACGATCCAGTCGGGGAGATACGCCCCAACCCAGACATAAGGCGCATCCAAAGCCTCGATTTTGGCACGCGGCAAGGGCGAATCCTCGTCGAGCACGCAACAAAACAACACATGGTGACCCGTCGTAAAGATCAATGCCTCCCGGTCGGCAAAACCCGACACGTACACCAGATCGTCCTGCTCGGCATGGGTCAGCAAATACTCGGAAACCACCCGTATGGAATCGCGGTAAGGCTGGTGGATTTCACGGACAAACTGAAAAAAGTGAAAACCAAGCGTGCGCTCGCCAGTGAACAGCATGGTCATGTTAATCGGATAAGCCCCGGCACTGGTGAACAGCAACACGCCAAGTGCAACCACACCGGCGATGACGTGCCGACGCCATGCCCATTCC
>JAPOXY010000068.1:0-6942 GCA_026706845.1 Gemmatimonadota bacterium | reverse complement strand
CCTGCCCCACACAGCCCCTTCCTCGCCAACAGCAATGGCACTGCGCCCACATAATAGCGCAAATCGGCAAACGGGTGCGCCCATACTGCCTGGCTCGACAGTGCTGCCGAAAACAACGCGAACAGCGCGCCCATCAGAATGATTTTTCCCGCAGCCACCAGAGGAAAATCGTTTCCGAGGATCTTTTCAGTAATACCTGCACCAGTGTCTGTTCGCCGTCGCCTTGCCTGTCGCGATACCCTGATCACCTGCTTCCGTCGGACCTGATAGGCGAGCACTATCATACCTGTAAACCACAAAAATACCGGCCATGAAATCCAGTCGGCAGTGAACAATTCCCGAATATAGATCCAGATTCTCAACAACAACAAAGGCATAGCACCTCGATATTCCCCCAGGTTCGTAACGCCCGTGAAAGCGAGAAACCCGCTGCGCTCACCGCCGATAACGCCCAGCCAATAGAGATAGCCAGTTCCCACCACAACAACAACCACGCCGCAGATAGCGAACAACATCCACTCTCTCAGCGTGGTCACACGAGCGCGAAAAAGCAAATGATACGCCCCCAGCGAAAGCATTGTCGCTGCCCCACCAGCGTAGTGATTAAAAAACGACAATGCCGCCACCGCCGCGATAGCAGGCAGGTACGCCAGACGTCGGCTCTGCCAGTAACACTCGTACAAATAAAAAATAAATATCAGCGCGAGCACCATCACCGAGAAGTAGCGGGACTGGCGGAAATACAACAACAACTGTGCTGACCAGGCAGCGAATACAAAAATGAAGAACATCAACCGCGGATAGTTCGACAGATGCTGGCGCAGCAGCAAGTAAAATACACCGAGGGCAACAATTCCAACAACAGCGTGAACAACGCGCGCGCCTATCTCATTGATGCCAAACACCGCAAACCCGGCAACGTTCAGCACATACATCAGCGGCGGCAGCACATCGCGCAGATCATCGTTCAGCGTACGCCCGTTGGTACCGCCGACCAGATTGCGCCCATCCCAACCGAGAATATCGCCCTGCTGCAGCAAATTTTTGCCTATAAAGGCGGGAGGCGCCTCGTCGTGCCACAGCGCGGCATAATCCAGATTGACCAGACACAGGTACGCCGCGACCAACAGCACGCCTGTGGATGCCACAGTATATGGCGCGGCGCGCAAACGGGCTGATAGCGATGCAAACATGGTCAATATATTCTCCTCATCCGCCTGAATACCTGGCGGATCGCGTCGTGGACCTTTCATTTGCGCCACGTAATTTCGGTAATAGCGATCCCGCCGCCGTTGAAATCGTCCTTACTGCGATGCGGGTTGGCAACGCTAAAGCGCACGCGCACATCACCGGACAACTCCGACAGCGGAGCGCATACATCCTTACTCGTCTTATTGTCCAGATCAAACGACTGCGGTGGCACATCAGCGTAGGAAATGACGGCTTTTAGCGGATCCTCTGGCGGATGGAACGGCGCCAGGACAGAGAAGCACAGTGTTGCATCGCTATTTGCATCTACCAGCACACTCGAGCTTTGACCTATACTCAGCGAACCGAGGTTGGTACCGAGCCAACCTGCCTTGAACGCAGCAGAATCTTCCCCATCCTCAGACAATTTCTGGAGTTCAAAGGGTGTGTCGTCTAACGCGGCGATAGCATTTTTGCCCACAATATAAATATCTGCCTGTGGATAGTGATAAACGAATCGATCATCCACTTGCAGAAAGTATCGCTGAAACCCCGACGAAAAGGTGATCACACGCTCAGCAGCGTCAAAGTATTGGAACTTAGCGTATTCATGAGACAGGACATTGTGCGGTCGCACATCCGTCAGAACCAGCGACGCCATCGCACTATCCATAATAAACTCGCCCATCGCGTTATCGACAATAAGCCCGTGGGTTATATCAGTAGCGTGATCAACCGGCGCGATTTTATTCATATACGAAAAACTGAATCCATCGCGCACAACACTCTTGCGGACATTGGCATTACCCGTCAGCGTGGCAGTCAGGGAAACGCACAGGACCAGTTGCAGCAGACCGGAAATCAGAATATGGCGTCGGTCAGAGTGTTTCCGCGCAGCATCCGGCTGCGTCATCTCCCGCAGCAAGGCGGACGTTAGGGGCCAGAACATCACCACCATCACCGGTGCCATCGTATAGGGATAAAAGGTACCAGCCAGCGGGTCCTTCGCTATCAAATGCCACAACACCCACGGCAGAACTGCAACAACGGCGACCAGAGGCAGCAGGCTCCGTTGCACAATAGCGAGCAGAGCCAACGCCAACATCGGAATGTACACATACTCGCGGTCGGACGCTATAAAAGCCAACCGTTCCAAAATCAGATCCACAGTCAAGTGTGCGTAGGGCGGCGAGCCGACAAACTTCCACACAATAGTGTCGTCGCTCGGAGAAAAGGATTGCCGCACCAGAAATGCCACAACGCTGTACCCAATACAAATGAGAGACACCAGCCCGAAAAACCGCCAGATATCCCGTCGTTCCCGCACGCACCACCAGAAGTACGCCGCCAGCAGAATGAACAGACCGAACCCGTGCAACCCCGCGTCCTCCCGGACACTGAGCAGACCGGCAAGAGGCAAAAAGGGCAACCACCACAAACGATGATGTTCACGTAGCCTCATCCAGGTGGCAATGAATAAGGCGATAAACGCGGGCATCGCCATCTCCACATGGGGAAAACTGGTCGATGTGAACACGAACGGATTAAGCCCCGTAGCGACGGATACAACTGCGAGTAACCAGCCATTCATCGCCCGATAACCGATCAAAAAAACCGCCAGACTCACCATCCCCGCCCATGCACCCTGCACGATTGAAAAATAGACCTGCTCGGAGAAAAAAGATGAAAATATCTGGTAAATCCATGAAAGAGGAAAAAAGAAAAGAAAAACGTGGCGCCCCAGCATCGGGACATCTTCTACACTGGGAATACTCGTGACATTTGGGGTCAGGGCATGGGTTGCCAGATAGGCGAACCAGCCAGCATCATAAAGAAAGGCACCGTGGACATAAAAGTGGTGAAGCAAGGAACTGGCGATGACCATCTGTGGCAAGACAAAGCACACCGCCGCGAGCAGAGCAGTTCGATAGCCAAAGAGATTAGTCAAGCACACACCCCACCTCCATCAGGCAACCCAGAGATTCAGGCTGAACACCTGCAACAAATACAACTGAAAAACAAACGTTACAGCGCAAATGGCAAAAAGAAGCCATGAATATTTGACATTTCTCGCCAGCGCAAGCGCAAGGAACGGAATCGCAACCAAAAAGAAACGGGGAAAAGACACACCAATCCCCATTGCTGCCTGACAGTATATGAGCGGCAGATAAAAGCACAGCAACCCCCACTCCTTATACAAAACAAAAATCAGAGAACACAGCATAGCGGCGACAACAAAAATCTTGTTAAACAAACTCTCTCTCGCACCAAACCAACTCGTACTCTCACTGGAAAGATACCCAATAAAATGCCCCGGACTGAGCAGATTGGATATGCTATTGACGCCAAAGGTATCTTGCCCGGACACACCTGCCAGAGGGTCTCCCGTAGTAAAACCAAAAAACGCCAGGTATAACACTCCCCCGACAAAAAAAGCATAAAAGCAACTCAAATAGTAGCGCCAGTTGAAAGCAACCGAATCCACTGTCGCACTTACATAAGCATCTTCTTTCCTCGCCCTTCGCCGTCTTTGGCTCCTCGTCTCTGTTTTTCTTTTTCCCGATCTAAAATGCTCTATGAGCATATAAGCAAACAGACCAACAGCAAAAAACAAAGCCGTTCCCCTCGTCAACGGCAACAATGCCGCATAGACCCACCTCTTTCTGCTTCTCGTAACCAGAAGATGATAAACAAGTCCCAATTGCAGGAACAGAAACAACGCCTCTGTATAAAAAACCGAAGTAAAAAAGGCGGTGGGAAATGCCAGCACAATCAGAACAACCAGATAAGGCTTCTCACAGCCAAAATATTCACCCAGCTTGAACAAAAAATAACAAAATCCCGCAGTCAACAAATAACTCAGCAAAGCCGCCGCCACCATTCGCGGAACAACATAGCTCAAAAGGTGAATCAACATGGGATATAATGGGAAAAATGCGCGCGGGCTATCGGGCGTCTCCTCGTAATTATATCCCCAATCAGACAACAGCAAATAATACTGTCCATCCCAGTTGGCAAATGGAATATACCACGATGACACATCGTCCTGTCCGGTGTACCAGCGATTCCACAAATTCGGTACATTGTCAAAATCTGAATAGGCATAAAAAGAAATCAATATTGCCGACACAATCAGAGATTTGACGACCAATGCCATACCAACTGCATATTTTTCTTTCAGGGTGAATCCTGACATTGCAACCTTTTTTTAGCTAACTCAAGTTGTGTGGTATAAAGCAGAAATACTATATGCCAAGACAAAGAGGACGAGTAGGAATCATACCACTCATCTTTAACAGGCTGCTGGTCTTCTCGAAATTGCCTTGAAAAAACAGCGCATCGGCCTTTCAGACGTGGCTACAGGGCATTGAATACACCGATAGCCCGAATTGCGCGAGATGGGCACCGTCTCCTACAAATTACCTGCTCTCAGCCGCGAAGCGGATACCAAGATCAGGCGGCGGTTTTGGCGCATTGGGATCAACGTGCGACATAATCTGTTCCACACCGCCGACAATAATCGGATTGTACACCTCCCATTGACGGACCGGCGCATCATTATCGTCTCGGCGCCAGATCTGAATATCGCCAAATTTCTTCTCCACCGTATAGCCGGGAATGACGCGTTCGGTATTCTCCGACACAATATGGCTGACCGAAGCCGCTTTTATCTCCAGACCCTTGTTTATCGCACGCCCTGAATACGCATCGTAAAACGGTATCTCCCGGTGCAAATAATAATAGCCAGGCAGATTGTAATACGGTCTGTCGGCCTGCCACACCCCCAGAACACCGGGTGCATGGGCGAGATAGCGAAACGCGGCAAAAATCGGATCCTGACCGCGAATGAATCCCACCTTTCCAGCCTCTTTGGGATAGGCGCCATAGACCTGATTCTGAGAGGGCAGTGCATTCAGAATACCCCCCAGCGAAACCGCCGCGAACAAGACGCCCACCAGTCCCCATACGCGCGCATTCCCCTGGACTCTCGCCACCACATCTGCGCCAATCAAAAGCCAAAGCGGAATAACCGCAAAAACGAATCGGTACACCTTGAGTGCTTGCACGGAATGAATGAACAACACCAGACCAATAAGAACGAGCAAAAACCCATAGCGCCGCCAATCGCGCAATGCGACAACCATACAAAGCGCACCCAACCCCACACTCGCGAGCAAAAGCCACCACAAGAACTGATATATAGGCGTCTCGCTTGTGTAACTTCCACCAATCAAAAGATTGAAGCGGATATAGGTGAGATAAGAATGAAACAAATCCCCATCCCACGTCATCGCATCAAACAGGCCCACCCCCAGCAGAAACGCACCCGCAGCAATCGCGAGTTGAACCTTCTTCTCCGTCCTCAAAAAGAACACACCCAAAACCAACAGCGCAAGCGGCGCGTACTGCACTCGTACCGCCGCCATCAGCATCGCTATGATCGCCATCAGATAGACCGTCCGCCCCCTATCCACTGACGACTGCACACACAGCACCAGCAACCCCATCAACAGCGCAGTAGCCACAAACTCGGTCATCGGCTTGTGGGCAAACCCCACCAACTCATACCAGAACGCACCAGCCAATAATGCAACCCGCGCCGATACCTCCCCAAAATGCCGCCGCGCAAAAAAATACATCCCCACTGGAATCAACAGAGAAATTGCACAAAACATCAGCTTGACGCCGCCCACATACCAGAACGGCTCACCAAGCCCCACCAGATCAAACACCTTCAACATCCCGGCAACCAGACCGGGCACCAGCCATGAACGCGCCCCGTAAAAAAACTCCCAATACGTAACCCCATTCCCAAAAACAAGACGATGTGCCGGCTCCAAATACTGCATAATTTCATCCGGGTGCAAAACAAAATCGCCACACAGCGCAATCGCCGCACGCACCACAAATGCCAGCGCGAGCACCGGCAACAAAAACTTCCACGGACGCTCATCGGACGCCTGCAAATGCAACAAACGGTCCACCAAAGAAACTGGCGACCTCTGCCGATCCTCGCGTGGATCACGGCGCGTCCTTCTCGTCTTCCTTCTTCTTGCCATTTCATCTCCGCAAGAGGAAACTTACACCAATCTATAAAAAATAAACGCCTCACTGGTCGGCAAAAAGACCTGGGAGGCACTTGAAGAAAGATAGAATCTTCTGGATCGCGGCTAACGCATGCCCCTGCATGCTTGAAGCAGGGGACCTGCCGCGATGACAAACAAAGTACAGGCAAAATCTTTTTTGTTAAAATTAGAACACATCTGCAAGTGGCAATTGCCACCCGGGCACGACATCGCCGCCGTCAATTGTATCGCCTTCTGTGAGAATGCGAACATCGTCAAACCCGCGATAGATGGTCGCCGTGCGCGTTTTGGGATCGAGTACAATAACCATCTTCGCACCTGCCCGCAACCAATCAAATGCTTTTTCCGTCACTTCGGATGCGCGGTCATTTGGCGAAATGACTTCAACGGCGAGGTCGGGCGCGCCAGGGAAGAACCCTTCTTCTTCGTCTGTGGCATCTGCGCGTGCTCTCGACACAAAACTCGCGTCGGGAGCGCGCACCGTATCCGGATCGGTCCAAATTAAAAAACCCGTCTCAGCAGCATAGATTTCACCGAGATTATTATTTCGTACAAATGATTCGAGACGGCTACAGATTGTCGCTGCAATTCGTCCGTGTTGTCTGCCTGCTGGCGCCATCTGGCGCAATTCTCCCTTTATGAGTTCATAGCGATAGCCATTGTGCGG
>JAPOXY010000067.1 GCA_026706845.1 Gemmatimonadota bacterium | reverse complement strand
TTGAAATTGAGCGACCCGAAGACCTTCCGGAGTAAGAACCCATACTTGCGAGTAGAAACCCTATGAACGGATTTGGACAGCGCAATAAGATCGTCGCTGGTCTGGTATTTTTTGTCACGACTGTTATCTATCTCTCGACACTGGCACCTACTGTTGCATTTTGGGACTGTGGCGAGTTTATTACTACTGCTTATACTCTGGGCATTCCCCATCCCCCCGGCGCGCCGTTCTATACTTTGCTGGGGCGTATCTTTTCCATGTTGCCTTTTGGAGAGGTCGCCTTTCGCGTGAATCTCCTGTCGGCTGCTGCTGGTATTGCCACAGTTGTTCTCATCTATTTGTGTACTGTCCGTTTGCTCTCCACATGGCTGGACCGCGAAAATACTGTCCAACAAGTCGCTATTCTCGTCGGTGGTGTGGTTGCTTCCCTCAGCACGGCTTTCTCTTTTTCTTTTTGGAATAACGCCATCGAAGCCGAAGTTTATGGTCTGTCGATGTGTATTACCATGCTGGCGGTGTGGGTGGCTCTGCGGTGGGATGAAGCGCATAAAGACCACAAGAGCGATCGCCTCTTGCTTTTTATTGCCTATCTTTTTGGACTCGGCGCAGGTGTACATCTCCAGTGTTTGCTCACCATTCCCGGTATTCTCATTCTGCTTTTTACCGATTTGATGGAAGACCGACCCCTCAAGCATCAGGTGCTCGTGGTTGTGGGGCTTACCCTTTATCCTTTCTTATCTATTATTTTTCCCATCGGGGTCGCCGCACTCCTGACGGGTGCTATTATCATTGGGTTGCTCATTTTGAGACCTGAGTGGCGCAGCCCCCAGTTCTGGGTTTTGGGAGCTGTCATCGGTGCGCTGGGTTTTTCCACGTATTTCGCCCTTTTTATTCGTTCGGGTCTCAATCCCATGATTGATATGAACGACCCCGAGACCTGGGAGAATTTCAAAGCATTTATGGGGCGTCAGCAATACGGGATCCACCTTGTTTTTCCTCGCCGCGCCGAACCCTGGGCTTTTCAGTTTAATATTTTTATCAAATATTTTCTCCAGCAGTTTCCGTTTTTTGATGGGATTACCGCAGCTTTTCGCCGTGCGGTAGATGTGTATATGAGCCGATATCAGTTCATTCAATATTCTCTGATTACGCTCGCGCTCGGCATTGGCGGTGCTGTGTATCACCTGCGTATGGATTGGAAACGCTTTGCTTCCCTTTTTGCCATGTTTGCCCTGATGGGCGTGGGGCTTGTGCTCTATCTCAATATGCCCGATCCAGAACCCCGTGAGCGCGAATATATTTTTGTGGGGGCTTATACATTTTTCGGTATATGGATGGGGATTGGTGCCGCGGGGCTTATCGCCTGGATGAAGACGCCATCTCTGGCGTGGGTCGCGGCGGCTCTCATGCTTCTGGTGCCATCGGGTATTCTGGTCAAAAATTATCACGTACACGATCGCACGGGCGACTTTGTGCCTTATGATTATGCCTATAATATTATGGCTACCTGTGAGGAGAATGCCATTTTGTTTACCAATGGGGATAACGATACGTACCCCCTGTGGTTTTTACAGGGCGTTGAGGGCGTGCGAAATGATATTCAAATTGTCAATCTCAGTCTGATCAAGACTTCGTGGTACATTAAACAGTTGAAGAGGCTCGGTGTTGAATTTGATCTGGAGGATGATGAGATTGAAAACTTGCTTGGGGCTCTTCCCTGGGATTATGACCAGGCCGTAGAGATAGCAGGTCTTAAACTCGAGGCGGGAGATCTTCCCATAGTCGGGTATCCCGCGGGCAGAGAGACGATTCCAGTTCTGGAACCCCATACTTTGATGATATGGCGCATTGTGAAATACAATTGGGAAAAGCGGCCCATTTATTTTGCCGTGACCGTGCCCGATATCAATATGGCGGGTTTGAAGCCCTATTTGTCTATGGAGGGGATGGGGTATAAACTGGTCAGGACCCGGGGATACGAGCAGTTTGAGGAGGAAAAGATCAGGCACAATTTGCTCGAGGTCTATCGGTACACCGGCGTTGCGGATAGTACGGTTCACAAAGACCCGGTTGCACGTCGCCTGCTCGGCAATTATTTGATTCTCTTTGATGGCCTTGTCCGCGCGTACATTCGGCTGGGTATGCACACAGAGGCTTATGATGTTCTCGTGGAAGTCGAAAAACGCGTGCCTCCGTACGCGCTCGATTTCCCGGAGACATGGCAACTCGTTGGCGAACACTATCGCGCACTGGCTCTCTTTTTTTACGAATCGGGTGACAGGGTCCGTGCTGTCTCTGCGCTTGAAAACTTTCTCCGCCTGGGCCCACCAATAGAAAATCCCGAAGATATACGCAGGCTCATAGACAGATGGAAATTGGGGACGACGCCGAGAGATGTAGATAGTGTGGGGTCTGGTGTGCCTTGACCGCTTTTAGTACTCCCACTGCTCATATACTCTTTTGGCAGGGATTTTGTTTTTCCATTGCCGCATGAGCACATAGCCTACGACAAATCCGGCAATGTGGGCAAACCAGGCGACGTCGCTTGTGCCGCTGGCGCTTGAGGCGTTGAGCAATTGTATGACAAACCATCCACCGAGTACGATTAGTGCTGGCACGCGAAGGATGAAATAAAATACGAGTACCAATATTCGCGCGCCGGGATATGCCGCCAGATAGCCTCCCAATATTCCCGCTATTGCGCCACTGGCACCCACCATTGGTATGGTGGATTCCGGTTCGGAGATCACATGTGATAGGGTTGCGATCACGCCGCAAAATAAATAGAAGAACAAGAATCGCATACGTCCGAGTGCGGCTTCTATATTGTTCCCAAATATCCACAGGTACAGCATGTTGCCGCCCAGATGTAATATGCCGCCGTGCATAAACATCGACGATAATACCGTGAGATATAAGGGGATGGGTGTGGGAGAGATTGCGTCAGTGCCTTGCATTATTTCAAAGGGGATTGCCCCATATCGCGCGGTAAAGACGTGAAATCCGATGTCGCCCAATAACCACGCGTACACAAAGATGCCCACGTTGGCCAGCAATATGCCGATTATCAATACGGGGATACGATCAGAAGGCGTTTCGTCTTTGAGGGGGATCATCATGGCTATTTGATCCTGAATGCCGTGGTGCGCCGCGATTCATTGCCACAGATGTCGCGTACGATAACTTCCAATTTGTGCGCTCCGGGCGTCAGGGGTTTTCGCGGTTTGGCAAAGATGCGATTTTCTTCCGGGTCGTATTCTACAATGAGCGCGTTGCCGTCGATGCGCATGATCATATCTTCTTCTCGCCAGATCCCTGAAGATGTATCCCATACAGAAGCCGCAACCCTGGGTTGGCGCTGTGTGAGTACTGTGCCGTTGGCGGGGGTTATGCTGGCAATTCTGGGGGGTACAGTGTCGGCGAGCAATGCAAATACGCCAAAGTTTCGCACGTTTCCCGTTATAGCACCTATCTTTGAATCGCGTTCCTTATCGACAAAGGTCCAGCTATTTCTTCCGTTCCATTTATAGATGCCGAGTTTGTCTATATTGGGATGGTCCTGGGGATATGAAAACGCGATTTCCGCTCCTTTGAATGCCACATCTCCGGGCATGATCTGAAACGCGGTTCCCACCATGCGTTTGTCCTTTATCAGGCTATCGGACTCTATGCGTCCATACAGGGTTTCGTAAACGCCCTCTTTCTCAAATCGCACCCGCACCAATCCGTCATCCGAGCGCATTTCTCCGCCGTCTTGTGTGACGGTTTGCTGGGTGATCCGCAGTTTCTGTGTTTGTCCGTTTGTCTCAATTTGTACATCTATGTCGTCGGCGTGCTTTTCATCAAATGGAATGACAGTCTGATATGTTTTCAAACCTGTCTGTTGAACTGCGAGGGTTCGCGTCCATTGTTTGGAAAGTTGTGCTCGAACAGTTGGTATTTCTGATAGTGTCCGATTGGCCGAGATGCGGATAACTGCAAAGGTGGGGAAGTAGGATATTTTGCTGGTTATTTTTGGGGTGTTGCTTTGTTGTGGTGAATTTTTAGGGGAGGATATCCCATCCGCGTTCTGCACCCGCAGAAATACGATTGCTTTTGCGCGGTTCCCCTTTACGTCTTCGGCAATGACCTGCAGGCGGTGTACGCCCGGCGAGAGTTCATGTCCCGCACCGTTGGTTTTTGTTCCCGCAAATAATACGCCTGATCCCACTTTGTAATCGCTGTAGAAAGGCAGGCGGTTGCCGGGTTTGCGATACAGGCTGTGAAATCGCCCCAGGCCGCGACGGTTCATGTAAAAGTCATATGCGAGTTCTCCGTGGCGCGTTACGTCGTATCCAAATAGCCCACAGGTTTTTTGAAATATCTCTTCGCCGTTTATTAGAAGGCGCATGCGATAAGGGGCCAATCGATTTGTCAGTTGAGAGTCATTTGCGCGGTCAAATGCTTTCACGCCAATGCCGATGGGACCCCAAACGGTCACGGTATCGGAACGTGTGAAGATCTTTTCTTTTGTTCGATAGACGAGGCGATGTGACACTGGCTTGTGCCCTCCTTTGACCCGTGCATCTGCGTCTAAGGGTGCGAGGCCGATCGCCTGTATGGTTGGGGGTATGGTGTCTTTGATATCGAATCCATGGAGCAGGGGATTGATGGGGCGGTGTTTTGCATCGCGCAATTCGAAGTGCAAATGCGGTACGCCAATGCCCGTGCTGCCCGAATAGCCCAGCACTTCTCCGCGTTTGACGGGGATTTGATCGGGGCGAAAATACAGGTTTACGCTGTATGTTCCGCGGCGGTCTTGCTCTTGCTGGACGTATTTTTCGATGCGTTTGGAAAATCCCGACAAATGCGCCCAGAGCGCGAACAGGCCATTGTCGAGTTGTACATATACCACTCGCCCGTATCCCCAGGGCGATGTGCGGACTCGCCAGACGTATCCATCTGCAATCGCTGTTACGGGATATCCTTCTTTGCCATAGGTTTTCAGGTCAATGGCCGCATGCAATCGCCCCCCCCGGTATTCACCAAAGGTCGAGGTCAATGCCGGGGGGGCATCCATGGGCCAGTGATAATTTTCTGCGTGTGCAGTAATGAGGAGGGATAGGAGAGTACAAATTATGGCAGATAGGCGAGGCATGTAGGAATTCGGGGCAGTGGTTGGTAGTTAGCTAAAGACCTTCTGGATCGCGGCTAACAGCCTGCCGCGATGACACTCGCTATACCTGTCGTCACGCCTGCATGCTTTGAGCAGGCGTCCGGGATGGGAGTAATTTTAACTCTTGTCGCATTGAGTATAGGCCTTTTATCGACCCTCGTCAAGAAGCTGAATGGGCCTGTATTTTTAGAAAAAAACCTTGCCAGCACAGAGTCCAACAAGTAGATTACCTAACCTTATCTTTATTGGTTTTACCGCTTCTATAATGGAGGAATAGTTTCAATGCTCGCTCAAATGCGTAGTGCTACTTTTATCAAGGCGATGATGATTATTGTTGCGGTTGCTTTTGTCGGCCTTATGGTGTTTGAATGGGGGGCTGATTTTAGCAGTCGGGGTTTTGCCGCTATTGGTGATAATATCGGTTCTGTGAATGGTCAGGATATTTCTGTCAAGCAGTTTGAGGCCGAAATCCGAAATGATCTCGAGCAGGCGAAGGCGCAGGGCAATGAAGATCCCGATGTCAGCCAGGTTATCTCGCAGACCTGGGAGCGCGTGGTTACACAAACTCTGTTCGGGCAACAAATCGACAAATACGGTATTACTGTTTCCGATTCTGAAGTCAATCACATCAACCGCACACAACCCGCCGAGTGGATACAACAACAAGAGTTTTTCCAGACTGACGGCACATTTGATCTGGCGAAATACAATCAGTTTCTCGACGATCCCGGTACGTACAGCGATCCCCGAATGAAGCAGTTTGTTCTGTTTGCCGAAGAGAATGCGCGAAGCCAGTTGCTTTCGCAAAAGCTCGAGACCCTTATTGTTGGTTCGGTCAAAGTGACCGATGCGGAGGTCGAGCAGGCGTATATCGAGCGCAACGAAAAGGTGCGCGTGTCTTATGTGGGGTTTGATGTCAATGCCATTCCCGACTCACTCGCGCTGGTCGCGGATGCTGAGGTTCAGACTTATTATGAAGGCCATCGAGACGAGTACGAGCAAGATGCCGCCATACGCGCGGCCTTTATTTCACTTCCCAAAATAGCGACCGCACGCGATGAGGCCGAAGCCAAAGCCGAGATAGATCGGGTTTTTGCCGAGGCTAAGAGTGGCGAGGATTTTGCCGAGCTCGCCAGAGCGTATTCCGATGGACCAAGTGGCCCGCGCGGTGGCGATCTCGGCTTTTTTGGGCGGGGACGCATGGTCAAGCCTTTTGAAGATGCGGCTTTTGCGCTCAATGCGGGGGAGATATCCGAGCCGGTCAAAACGCAGTTTGGCTGGCATGTTATTAAGGTGGAGGAGACGCGCGGCGCGGCGGATAGTCTCGAGGTTCACGCGCGGCATATTCTGGTCGAGGTGCGCCCCGGGCGCGATACGCTGGATAGTTTGCGCGTGCTTGCCGAGGAGTTTGCAGAGATAGCCGAGGATGTCGGGTTTGACGCAGCTATAAATCAGAGAGATTTGCAGAGTCAGGATTCGGAGTTTATTACCGCTGGCAGCTTTTTCCCGTTGCTGGGCAATAGCACATCGGGTCTGGTCAACAAATTCCTGCACGGTTCTCCGGGGGATATTTCCAGTGTTTATGAAAATGATCAGGGTATCCACGTTTTCGCTTTGCGGGAGATCCGCGAGGCGGGTCCTCGGCCTCTGGATGAGGTTAAACCGCAGATTGAGGCGAGTTTGAAAAATAAAAAGAAGGTCGAGGTTGCAGCTGGTCGGCTGACCGAGGTGATGGGGCAGATTAAGACGGGCAAATCCCTCGAAGAGGCAGCCGGGTTTTTCAATCTCACGGTTCAGGCGCCGGAGCTTTTTGCGCGCACGGGCTTTGTTCCCAGTGTGGGCAGTCGCAACGCTTTTGTGGGCGCGGCATTTCGTTTGTCAACGGGTCAGACGAGTGAGATCGTCAAGACTGACCGCGGGGCTTATATTTTGCGCGTAGAAGAAAAACAATCTGTTGATGAGACGGGTTTAGCGTCGGCGAAATTGACGTTATTGCAGCAGGTGCTTTCACAAAAACGCCAGGAGGTTTTCGCGGCCTGGTTTACCGATTTGCGAGAGAATGCCGAGATTGTCGATTACCGTCACTTCTTCTACTCCGATTATTAGAGGACCGGACACGTGATTCGCCTTGCCCTATCGCAAATTAATGTCACCGTAGGTGATCTTGCGGGCAACCGTGAAAAAATTCTTGACCATGTTCACAGGGCACGCGACTTGGGGGCGCATGTTGTCGTTTTTCCCGAACTCGCGATCCCGGGCTATCCGCCCGAGGATTTGCTTTTTAAGCCCCGGTTTATCCAGTCCAATCTCGATGTGTTGAATGAACTCGTTCGGGCGACGCAGGGTATTGCTGCGATTTTCGGTTTTGTGGATCGTCACGACGATATCTACAATGCCGCAGCGATTGCTTGCGACGGGCGCTTGATCGATGTTTATCACAAGACCTATTTGCCCAATTACGGCGTCTTTGACGAAGACCGCTATTTCCAATCCGGGAAGACCGCAGGGGTGTACCGCCTCAATGGCGTTGCGTTTGGGGTTACGATCTGCGAAGATATCTGGTATCCCGGCGGTCCCGCCCGGGAGCAAGCACTTGCTGGCGATGCCGAGGTGCTGATCAATATTTCTTCCTCTCCTTTTCACGATGGCAAAGAGTTGTTGCGCGAGCAGATGATTGCTACGCGCGCGACGGATAATAGTGCTGTTCTGGCTTTTTGCAATCTCGTTGGCGGGCAGGATGAATTGATTTTTGATGGGGGCAGTTTGATTGTCGATCAAGAGGGGCGCGTTGTTGCGCGGGCACCCCGGTTTGAGGAAGATCTGTTGGTGGCGGATGTTGATGTTGAAGCTGTTTTTCGCAACCGCCTGCACGATTCGCGTCGGCGCAAGGAGAAACGCGATGTTTCTGCTCCTGTGGCTATTGATCTGCCGGATTTGAACCCTAAAGCTGTCTGTCTTTCTCCGTCTGAGAGACCCGATTTTCCGCGTCCAGATGAGCGTCTCAAGAATATTTACGATGCGCTTGTTCTGGGCACGCGGGATTATGTTGTGAAGAATGGGTTTGAGAAGGTTTTTATCGGGTTGTCCGGGGGGATTGACTCGGCACTGGTCACGGCTGTTGCCTATGATGCGCTGGGGCAAGAGAATGTGGTGTGTGTGACGATGCCGACCCAATACTCGTCAGAGGGTACGTTTAACGATGCCCTGCAGATGGCGGGGAATCTCGATATTCGCATTCTGACGTTGCCGATTCAAAAGTTGTTCGACCAGTATCTCGGTTTGCTTGCGGATGAGTTTGGCGATTTGCCTTCTGATACTGCGGAGGAGAATATCCAGCCGCGTATTCGGGGTACTTTGCTGATGGCGCTTGCCAATAAGTTCCGCGCGCTCGTGCTGGCGCCGGGGAATAAGAGCGAGTTGAGTATGGGTTATGCCACGCTTTACGGCGATATGGCGGGTGGGTTTGCGGTTATTAAGGATATTTACAAGACGCTTGTTTATGATCTGGCGCATTATCGCAATGGTCTGTCGGATCATCCCGTTATTCCCGTTTCGATTATCGAGCGACCGCCCACGGCCGAGTTGCGCGATAATCAGAAAGATACGGATAGTTTGCCTCCTTATCCGGTGCTGGATCCCATTCTCAAAGCGTATGTGGAGGACGATACGAGTCTGCAAGATATTATTGCGTTGGGCTATGACGAAGATCTCGTCACGCGGGTTATCCGCACGGTTGATATCAACGAGTACAAACGCCGCCAGGCACCTCCAGGTATCAAGATTACACCCCGCGCATTCGGACGCGATAGGCGATTGCCGATTACGAATCGGTGCAGGGAGTATTAGGTGGGAGGATGCTATGAGGGCCAGTGTGGTTTTAGCAACACTATGTTTCTTTTGGATGACTTTGCATACGTCATCCATCCGAGCAGAAGAATCATGGAAAAAAGTAGAAGTGGGACCAGATAAGGGGAGCTATAAAGGGAAGTTGTGGGGTTTGGACGCTCTTGCAAGGTTTGAAAATGATCAAAAGTTTGTCAAATTTATTGTTAATCAGCAATATTCCTCTGTGAAAGCCGCTGTCGAGACCTGTAGGCGAGTGGGTGGCCTGGCTGAGGACGTCATAAGCGAGTACGGTTCCTTTGACATTGTTCGCGAGATTAATCAACGCGCAGTGATTAATATTTTTCCCGGTCTCGTTGAAATCAACCAACAAGCCCACCGACAGGTGATATTTACAGCCCCTTGCAATATATCAATCAGAAATAAAGGCAATCCCAAAATCCGCACTGATCTTAGCGTCGAAGACAAAAGCACCACGTTCAGGATGCAACTTATATTGCCAATAAAGACTCAGTAGTTGCAAAAGGGTATCCATATATCCCAAATCCAAAAGGGTGTCAACGAGCCGGATTAAATTATGCCTCGCGCAGCACACCGAAGCATTTTAAGCAAAAAAGAGCGAGTCCTTTCTGGCCCGCTCTTTTCATTTAAGAGAAATAGAAAACAGCCCAGGGGCTGACCCCCGGGCTGTTTATTGTGTCATCCCATACTCCTAACCCACGGGTTTGCCAAAGGCACTGGCAAATATCAGAAAGTCTGAGAATACGACCGCACCATCCCCGTCTAAATCTGCCGCGGGATTGTATCCTATTCCCCCTTCAATTGTGCCAAAGGCAGAAGTAAAAAGTATAAAATCAGAGAAATCGACATCACCATCACCATCTATATCACCATTCCGTGCCAGAGGCGATTCATGGCGGATTATTATAAAGGCCTGGAACATCGTTTCAGAAGTGTATGTTCCCAGGAGAGAAACGGTATCTCCTGCCATCAGGTCGGTAATAGGAAAAATGATTCGTGCGAAATCATCAGGATTATGAAACAAAAAGATCTTGAGGATCTCCTCAGCACTTATTTGGCCTGGGGAAACTGTCAGGGCCTCTGAAGCATCTATCTGTATCTGTTGGTTGCCAGGTTGAATGACAAACGATTTTGTTTCAGCATTGAAGCTTTGAACCTTGACCTCCAGAATTTCAGAAATTACTGGCTCTGGATCCCGCGGTACTATCTGTAACATCATTTGTAAATCTGTTACACTTTTGCCACCAATGACATGAACAAATTCGGTAGAATCGACCTCACCTGTCGTAAGATTGATTCCTCTGGGAGTAAGTGACCGAAACCTATTTCCCACTGAATCGAGCAGATCCGCTCCCATTATCATAGCATAAGCGCCGTCAGGGACATGTTTTATCTCAAACATCTGTTGTTCATTGAAATCGGCAATGCGAACCATAGATAATAGAATCAGATCATCGAATTCTTGATAGTATGGGAAAGCTTTCACAAATCGATCAGGATCAATAATTGCGGCCCCGCCTGGGTGTGAATCCCTATTCAATGTAAAACCATCAGGTAAGGTGCCTACACCGGAAATAACAGCATCTGGCAGTTCTGAAGTCCCAAAGAAATATTGCTGCTGTTCATCAATAGGGTCTGGATCCGACTCACCAATAAGGACCTGGTAGCTCATACTGTCAGGCAAATTGATAGTCCCTGTTAATGTAAAGCCATCCGCACTGGCTGATAGGTCAGGAGCAGTTAGAACTTCTATAATCAGATCAGGAGGATAGGAAATAAAATCTCGGTCAATATCAAAGTACTTAGTGATAGTTGCTATAGCAATGCTGTCGCCATCGAAATAGGGCAAAGTTTCAGGTTTCCTCAATTCGTTAAAAGTTACGACTGGTTTATTCATAGTGATTTCAAATCTCTGCATGCCACTCGGCACGGGGGGATTCTTCACATCTTCCTGGAGTGTCACGCCGCCTATCACAAATGAGGTCACAGCCGTCTCAACTTCCTGCCCCCATATAGGGCTTCCCATCACACCAGTAGTCAGTGCTACCACGAGGATCCTGCGAATATATGTTGACATGACAGAGTCCATTTTAACCTCCCGTTCTTCGCCCATAAGGAAAACCGAGGCCGACACAGGCGGAGATTGCTCGGTTTTTGATGCTGGTTTCTGCATTGAAGTTAGGATCATAGGGCGCGGTTTTGTTAATAGATCGAATGCCCTCGGTGTATAGCAATTCTGCCTTGATTATCATCGCTTCAGAAAATGTCATTTGCGTGCCAAGTCCTACAATGATCCCAAAGTCTGTGGTCTTGAACTCGAAGCGGTCTCTCCAGTGTCTTCTCGCTAACTGACCTTCGCCCTCGCTCCTAACTTTGAATGCTACTGATGGCCCTGCGAGTATAAATAAAGAAGGTGCATGATAGGGGGAGATAAGTGTGATATTGACTAGCCCAGAAAACTCAATGTAGTCAACTTCTATGATGAAATCGTATAAGAAGTCATGAGCACCCTTTTGCACATAGTCACCATTGAGTTGAAAGCCAAATCTGCCCTGTACTGGAAAAGTCCCGGAAATACCCAGCTTGAGGGTGGCGCGTGCATTCACTGGACGCCTATCCATTATCTCTCCACTCAGGGTTGCCAGATTCAGGCCCTCCCTAACAGAGAGTGTCGGTTGTCCAAGCATCGAGGTGGGATAGGACAGGACCGCAAATATCAGAATACCCATAAAGTATCTCATATCTCCTCCCTTGAGTTCAGGGATCCGCTTGTTCCCTATTTTTACGTAACATCAGTTAAGGATCTGGCGACACCTCTACATTGAACACAGCCTGTCGCCTCACGCGTTGTCCCGAATTTAAAT
>JAPOXY010000066.1 GCA_026706845.1 Gemmatimonadota bacterium | reverse complement strand
TCGCATGCGTCATCGAGAGACAATAACATGAGCTGCCGACCATGCACGCCGCCCCGCGCGTTAGCCTCCTGAAAAGCTGCCTCAATACCAATCCGCATGTTCTTGCCCAGTTCTTGAGCGGGACCACTAAAGGCGGCGGACTGCCCAAAAAGGATACGCTCATCAGAGATTCCGGATTCTTCTGCGCGGATTTCCACAATCAGCAAAACGAGCAGTAAAACCGCACAATTGTAGAGCATTCCCCTCATCCATTCCTCCGCTTAATCAGAGTAAGATGATTCTTATTCTGCTCTCGGCGATAGTGTACATCGTCCATCATAACGCGCATCAGATGGATGCCAAGCCCCCCTATCGGCCGATCTTCTATCCCTGCGTCCAAATCTGGTTCGGGAGCGTCACTCAGTGGATTGAAGGCATGCCCGTCGTCTATAATCTCAACGGTGAAAACATCCTCATCCGAGGTCAGCGTGACCTCAATCTCGTGGCGTGCATCGTCGTCGTACCCGTAGTTTACAGTATTGACGATCAATTCTTCGAGAACGAGATCAACCTGGTACACGAGATCGGGGGGCCAAGCCCCCGCCTCGCCGAGTTCTGCCACGGCATCGTGAAGCCGCTCCAACTCGCCGAGATCCGATGCAATACATAGAGAACGTTTCACCTTCATATCCCAATCTCTCTGCAAAAAAGTGTCATACAGGTCATATCGTCAAACTGGGGCATATCACCCGCAAATCCCTGCACAGCTTGAAAAACCGCCTGATTAATTTCGCGAACATCACACGAACAATGCTCGGACAATACAGCACACAAACGCTCCATCTCAAACTCCTCATTCTGGGCATTCATGGCTTCGGTTACACCATCTGTGTAGAGCACGAGGGCATCGCCAGGCGACAGAGTGACTGAGTTTTGTTCGTATTTAATATCTGGCATGATACCCAGAGCAATTCCGTTGGTCTGGGGGAGCACAGTCGAACTGCCATCTGCATGGACGACAATCGGGGGATTGTGCCCTCCGTTGGCGTACGACAGCACCCCACTCCCCGGATTGTATTCGGCGTAAAACACGGTGACAAACATCGCTGCGTCGTTGTCTTCCTGCAGGAGATTATTGACCTCGCTCAACACCTCGGCCGGGCTCGATCTGCCAATTGCGGCTCCTTTCATCAACGTGCGACTGGACATCATGAATAGAGCAGCCGGTACACCCTTATCGGAAACATCGGCAATTGCCAGACCGACACAGTCATTTTCCAGATTGATAATATCAAAAAAGTCACCGCCCACTTCGCGTGCAGGCTCCATGTTTCCAAATAGCTGATAGCCTGGTTTGTTGGGAAAGACCTTCGGCAGGATCGACTGCTGCATCTCATGGGCAACGCGAAGCTCGTTTTGCAGTGCCACCAGCTTATCCCGCGAAGCCACAGCCTCGCGCCACATCTGCAGGTGTTCCAGAGTGCGCTCAATCGTGACCCTCAGATCCTGAAAATCAATGGGCTTGGTAACAAAGTCGAATGCCCCTCGATTCATGGCCGTACGGATATTTTTCATATCGCCATAAGCCGAGACAATGACAGCGCGGAGGTCGGGATCGACTTGCGACATCTGTTCGAGCAGCGTGAGACCATCCATCCTCGGCATATTAATGTCCGAAAGCACCATATCGATATCCGGATCCGCGTTCAGCACCTCGAGAGCCTCAACGCCGTTGTAGGCAAAGACGAATTCGTAGTGTCCGGCGCGAACATCGCGCCGCATGCGCTGCCTCACGAGATGTTCGAGATCGGGTTCATCATCAACCACGAGTATTTTGTATTGCGCCTTTTTCATATATGCGCCTCTTAATTAATGGTGTCTTACTTATACTGATGTTAAGCACTATTTGATCGGAGCACAATGATTGCGATAGCAACAGTCCTCGTTTCAGAGACCTATCTTTTTTACTCACTTGTGTGGAAAGGGTTCCGGGGAGAGTTACTAAAGTAGATAAATGCCAGACCGGTCATTGTGTAATGACAAACTGCGCGACACCAGATAGTAAGGTTGGCTGTTATTCGGGAGGTTTTGAAAGCGGATATACAGGGCATGAGAAATACCCTGGAAAATGATCTATAGACCAGATACACAGGAAATCGGATCGGCGTATGAGTTCGAGAACGCCTGTAACCCGATTGAGGAGAGCACACAGTAAGCATGGCGGGTCTAACGGTCTGTGCAATATGTTAAATAAAACACGCCAAACTCTCATCTATGGCTTGAGAGCACACGCGACAGCAGGTTATCCGCCCAGTGCAGCGCAAGCCTCTGCCTGTGAGTCGTAGATCGAAATGATCTTGTCAAATCCGCTGATTTTGAAGACCTCTCCGATGGGACCAGAAAGCGAGCAAAGCGCGAATTCCGCATTGCGATTCCGGAGTGACTTGGCAACCAGCAAAATGACCCGCAGGCCCGAGCTACTAATGTAAGAAAGCCCCCCAAAATCTACGACCACGCATGTATCGTCGTCACTGATTGCGGAGCTTAATACATTTTCGAACTCGCGGGCATTGGCACTATCAACCCGGCCATTCACGTTCGCGATTAAAATGCCATTTTCTCTTTGGGTTTTAATCTCCATGGACCTGTATCCTGATGTGTGAAAATTATCTACGGAAGCTCTTGCCGCACGTCGCGTGCAAAAAACAAACACACTCACTCAATTCGGTCAAGAGCTATTGCGCCCCATAGCGAGATGTATTCTTGCAGGGAATTGAGAAGTTCAGCTAAAATATTACTTGTCTATGCGAAAGTCAAATCTTTTTTTCATTCTTATTTCATAGTACACACAAATTTCATAGTACACGCAAAACGGGTTCACCTGTGATGGTCAACCCGTCTTAAAGCTATCAATATGTATTCCTCGGATACGCCTTTATTTCACCCGCCTTGTAACGCCCCCAGTATTCGTTGAGCCTGTCTTTGATCTGTGGACTCATGATAATACAGCCGACAATATTCGGAAACGCCATTGCAAAAATCATCGCGTCGGAAAAATCGACCACACTCTTTAGCGCGGTGACAGACCCGATAAAGACAAAGCACACAAAAACAATTCGATACGTCAGAGTAGATCGCAATCCAAAAAGATATTCCCACGCTCGCTCGCCGTAATATGCCCACGCGATCACCGTCGTATAGGCAAAGAACATTGCCACAATTGCGATGACATAACGCGACCCGGGCGCGAACGAATCAAATGCCACAGATGTCATCTGGATTCCCACGAGATACCCACTTTGCCCTTGAAATTCGGGCAACTGATACGCACCCGTAATCATACAAACCAATGCCGTCATTAAACATATAATAACGGTGTCAATAAATGGTCCAATCATCGCCACTATCCCCTGACGCACGGGTTCATCGGTTTTGGCTGCCGCGTGGGCAAATGCCGCAGAACCCAACCCCGCTTCGTTGGAAAAAGCCGCCCTGCGTACCCCTTGAACCAGGGATCCCATGAAGCCACCATATATGGCTTCAGGTATAAACGCCTGGGAAATGATATTCACAATCAGGTTGGGCAATTCGGTAATACGCGCGAGAATAATGAGAAAGGATGTGAGCACGTACAACCCACACATGAAGGGTACAATGCTCGCTGTGACAGTGCCAATGCGCTTGATACCTCCACTAATGACAATGCCCACTACCCCCGCCATTAAAATCCCGACAACCCAGTTATAGGTCTTAAATCCCTCGAATACAGTACCGAGCATTTCAACTGTCTGATTCACCTGAAACATATTGCCAATGCCCAGAGAACCGCCAACTGTCAACACGGCAAAAAACACAGCCATCACGCGCCCCAAAATTCCAAGGCCTTTTTCTTTTAAGCCCTGTTCCAGATAGTACATTGGCCCACCCGACACGCGCCCATCGGGATGGATTCTTCTGTACATCACCGCCAGAGTACAGGATACAAACTTGGACGCCATACCAAAAAAAGCCGTGACAATCATCCAGAAAACAGCACCGGGACCACCGGCACTCACAGCAATCGCTACACCCGCGATATTCCCCTGCCCCACAGTGGCAGACAACGCACTGGTCAGGGCTTTAAAATGCGAAATCTCACCGGGATGATCCGGATTGTCATACCCTCCGCGAATCACATCAATCGAATGTTTCATTCCGCGCAGAGAGATCCAGCGACAATAAAAAGAGTAATAAAAGCCACCACCTACGAGCACAATAATAACGAGTGGAATACCCAGGCCAAAATCAAAAAATATAATCGAAGATAGAAAATTGGTTATCGCACCTAAGCCTGCATTCAATACGTCAATAACCATCTGTATCGCGCCAGACGACTCGCCAGCCAAAGCTTCCTGTGCAAATGCATCACGGGACAGAAACAGTCCCATCAGAAAAGCGAAACGAGAACACCTGAAAAACATTGGAAAATTCCTCAGCTTTGCATTTATACTCTCTCGTAAAACACCAAACGCGACTAATGGGAAACATAATACAAACAAATTGGGGTGATGTATAGCACTTTTACACCCTCTGTGACTTTATCCTTTTCAATAGCTTGACAACACCGCATCCCCGCAATATTTTTCATCCTATGCCACTATTCGATCCCAATCCCCTCGTCCTCGAAGCCCAGGCGCGCGTGTGTACAGGTCCCACGCAATCTCGTCCGCTGGGCAACAAATCCAGCGATCCGCAGCCGCCGCCCGTACTGGATGCCATCCTCAATACCCTGCAAAACAAAGCGCATCATCCGGTCTCCGCTATCCAGATGGGATCCTTTTTTGCAGCCATGCGTCTGCGGCGCAATTACCCGCCCAAAACAGCCTGGAGCCAGGCGGAAATCAACGCCTTTGAACAATATACCCCCCTTCTACAAACCCACCTCTCACCAGATCTGCAATACATCTTCGGCCTTAAAGATCACTGTCCCGCAGAATCACCCGACGAGCAAACCGTCATTGCCGCGTTAAAAACCATTCTCGCCGGAGGGCATCTCACCTATGACCAAACGCGCCTTATGTGCGAAGCCATTCTCACCGAAAGCGTTCGCGGTAGCTTCAAAGGTGCCGCACTAATAGGCCAGCGCATGAACCTCGAATCCTACGACGAAGTGCGCGGATACCTCCACTCGACCTTTGCGCCCGAACGCGTCCACGCAGTACAGGTGAATAACCTCACCCACTTTGGTCAACCCTACAATGGCTCAACACGCTACTTCAAACCCACCCTTTTTGTCGCAGCACTGCGCGCAGCCCTCGGTCGCCCCACCGTGCTTCACGGTGTAGATGCCATGCCGCCCAAATGGGGTATAACCGACGAACAGATCCTCAACGCCCTCAATGCCCGCACCAATCTATCGCTTTCAGAAGCAGCAGAACGACTCGAAAATCCCGAGATTGGCTTTGCCTACATCAGCCAGCGCGAATATGCGCCATTAGCCTATGCAGCCCGCGACCTTCGCGCCCACATTGGCAAACGCCCTCCGTGGTCTGCCACAGAAAAAGCGCAGCAAATCTTCACCTGTTCTGGAAGCAATCACATTGTCATCGGTTATTACCATTCGGGATACGAAATCCCCCTTCTGAAAATCGCACGCGAGACCGGGTTTACATCTGCAGTCGCAATCAAGGGAGAAGAAGGCACCAGCCACTTTTCCCTTCGCCTGGGAAAACCCACCGATAAAACGCGCAACGCCATCAATTTTTCACAGGGCTTTCGCGCCGATCAAACTTATGCTTGCGACATCAATCCCGCCACTTACGGCTTTCACTACACACAAAATCCACGTCCCAATGCCGTGGATGCACAGACCTTTGCCAAACTCGGTCTTGCTGCCCTCTCTGGCGAAAAAGGTCCTGTTTACGACCGCATCGTACTCAATGCAGCCCTCACAGATCATCTGCTCGGTTTCATCACCGATCCCCAAGATGCAATTCAACAGGCGCGAGCAGCAATAGACAACGGTCACGCCCTCAAACACCTTCGAGCATATCTATCCCATACGTAACAATCACAGGAGAATGCAATGCCCCATCCAAACATCCTCTACATCCACTCTCACGACACAGGTCGCTACATTCAGCCCTTTGGACATGCCATGCCCACCCCGAATTTTCAGCGCCTCGCCGAACAGGGCGTTCTCTTTCGCCAGGCATTTTGCGCCAACCCAACCTGCTCGCCGAGTCGAGCCGCACTCCTGACCGGACAATGGCCCCACAGTTGTGGCATGCTGGGGCTTGCCCATCGCGGCTTTCGGCTCAACGATTACAGCCATCACCTCGTTCACACGCTCAAAAAAGCGGGTTACACAACCGCTCTCTCCGGTTTTCAGCACGTCGGTCGCCCTCCAACAGCCGATCCCTCAGAAATCGGTTATGACGAAATATTTGACACAGCGAAAAATCAACGGGCGACCTCCGACGCAGCCATCGCATTTCTCAACCGATCCCACGACAAGCCCTTCTTCCTCGACGTCGGATATACCGTCACCCACCGCAGCTTCCCCGAACCAGAGCCAGAAGACGACCCGCGCTATTGCATACCCCCCGCCCCCTTTCCCGACACCCCCGAAACCCGATACGACACCGCCGCATACAAAACCTGCGTTCGCATCCTCGATACAGAAGTCGGGCGCGTCCTCAAAGCCATAGACCGTGCCGGGCTTGCCGACAACACCCTCGTCATCAGCACCACAGACCACGGCATCGCATTTCCCATGATGAAATGCAACCTCACCGATCACGGCATCGGCGTCATGCTCATCATGCGCGGACCGGGTTTTTCAGGCGGCAAAGTCATCGACGGCATGGTCTCTCAAATTGACCTCTTCCCCACCTTGTGCGATGTGATCGGCATAGACCATCCACACTGGCTACAAGGCAAATCCATACTACCTCTCGTCCGCGAAGAAACAGATGAAATCCACGATGAAATTTTCGCAGAAATCAACTATCACAGCTATTACGATCCGCAACGCACCATTCGCACCAAAAAATGGAAATACATCCGCCACTGGTATCCCACACTGCGTCCCGGTGACATCAACTGCGACGGCAGCCCCAGCAAATCCTACTTTCTCGCCCAGGGCTGGCGACAGAAAAACCAACCCCACGAACAACTCTACGACCTCATTTTTGACCCCCACGAAACCAACAACCTCGCCTCTGATCCCAAATATCAGGACGTGTTAAACGACCTGCGCGACCGCCTCCAAACCTGGATGGAAACAACCGACGATCCATTGCTCGCAGGCTCAGTCCCTGCCCCCGAAGGCGCGCGCATCAACGACCCTGCGGAATTAGTTTGAATTGGGAGCTATCTTTGAGTATAGCGCACAAAAATGAAACCATTCAATACGAGCCTGACGAGCAGTGTCCTCCCTCAGTGTCGATTGGCGTCGCCTTTCAGGGTGTCATGCTTACTCTGGCCAACACGGTGTTGTTTGTAACCATTATCTTCCGTGCAGCTGGCCAGAGTGATCACTATCTATCGTGGGCCGTCTTTTCCTCGCTTATAATCGGTGGCGTTATTACTGCGCTACAGGCTGGTCGGGTCGGACGGCTGGGATCTGGGCAGGTGCTCATGACAGGTGCCGGACCCCACTTCATAGCGATCTCTGTCCTGGCGCTAAAGGAGGGCGATCTGTCCATGCTGGCGAGTCTCATCGTCGTATCGTCACTAATGCAGTTCGCGCTGGCCGCCTGGCTCCCGCTGCTGCGGCGCATCATCACGCCGGTCGTCTCAGGCACAGCGCTCATGCTGATAGCAGTCACAGTCATGACAATCGCATTCGACAGGCTGAAAGAGGTACCTGAAGGGGTGCCTCTGGCCGCGGGTATAGTCAGTGCCGCAGTGACATTGACCGTCGCCGTAGCACTGGCACTGCGCGCTTCAGGGATTTGGCGGCTGTGGTCGCCACTTATCGGAATCGCAGCGGGTTGCGCGGTCGCCGCATACTTCGGACTGTACGATGCTCAGCAAGTAATTGAAGCACCCTGGTTTGACCTGCCGGATATCGCAGTATGGGCGGGGCTCGATCTGAGACCAGGTGCGGAGTTCTGGGCACTTCTGCCGGTGTTCGTGATTGTGAGTCTCGTAGTCGCCATCAAGACCAGCGGCGATAGCGTTGTCATTCAACAGATTTCGCGACGCAGGCCACAGGCGACCGATTTCCGTCTGGTCCAGGGCACACTCAACACCAACGGACTGGGCGCGCTGCTGTCCGGAATTGCGGGAACGCTGCCCACTATAATCTATTCGCCTTCCTGCGTGTCGCTCATCACCCTCACTGGCGTCGCAGCACGCAGCGTTGGATATACTATTGGGGGCATCTTAGTCGGACTGGCGTTCTTGCCCAAGACTGCGGCTATCCTGCTCACAATTCCCAGTCACGTCATGGGGGCTTTCCTGTTGATGATAATGGGTCTGCTCTTCGTGGAAGGTATGAGGACAGTCTTTCAGGATGGTCTCGATCATCGAAAGGCTCTGGCGGTGGGCCTGGCACTCTCAATAGGAGTGGGCCTGGAGAATCAGAACATCTTCCTGGACCTGCTGGGCCAGACGTGGGGCGCGTCACTCGGCAACGGCATGACAGCCGGCGTTCTGGCTACGATTCTGATGACCTCATTCACAGAGCTGACCAATCCGCGGCGCAGCCGTCTGGAGACCGCATTGGACATCTCCGCTCTGCCCAGGATTGACGCATTACTCCGCGACCTCGCCTCCAGGGTCGGCTGGAATGATGCTTCGACGGAGCGGCTGCGTGCCGCAGGTGAAGAGGCACTGTCGAGTCTGTTACAGCTGGGGGGTAACTACGCGACTGATAATGCGCCGAAGTTAATCCTCTTTGCGCGTCCCAATAACGGGACAATAGAGATAGAGTTTCTGGCGGTTTTCGAGGAGGAGAACATCGAAGACCAGTTGGCGTACCTGAGCGAACAGGTCGAGGTTCCGGAGGAAAGCGAGATATCGTTCCGCCTGTTGCGGCATTACGCGTCTTCTGTGCGCCACCGGAAATATCACGGCATAGACATTATTATAGTACAAGTCGATGGCTCGCGATAGTATTGACAGAACACACAAAATCAAATCTACTATCGTCGAATAACTTCTGCGTTACCACAGCTTCGTATCCAGCACCTGTTACTCGCCCATTTCCACAGAGGCTGCCGATGTCCTTAACCTTCATTCACAATCGCATTAGCACCCCGTCGCGTTTGCATTTCACGCTCGTTGACATGAACGGTCAACTGGGGCGCATCGACGGCGGTCTCGGTGTTGCGCTGGAACAACCGGGAATCGTGTTCGACTTCCGCTCCCACGGGCACGCCAACGTGCGTGGTGGCGACGCCAGGCTACGAAAATTCGTGATGAGAGAACTCATATCCAGCAGCGAGTTGCTGGATGTTGATCCAGCCTTGCAGGTCGTTATCCGCGAGACGGTCCCTCCCCATCATGGGCTTGGTTCGGGTACCCAGTGGAGGCTGTCCTTGCTGGCGGCACTGAATCACTGCTTCGAACTGAACCTTTCACAGTCCAAACTGACAGAAATATCGACGCGAGGGGGTACGTCGGGCATCGGCATTGGTGCATTCCAATGGGGCGGTCTGCTACTGGATGGCGGCCACTCCGTTGACCGGGATAAGGACTTCTTTGCGCCCAGCCGCTTTGCCCGCGATGTGCGTCAACCGCCTCTCTTACTTCGCTACGAATTTCCAGTTCACTGGGGCGTAGTCCTGTTCAGACCTCGGGATTTGGGCGGGCTATCGGGCCAGCGAGAACTTGAATTCATGGTCGCTAACACACCGATACCACTGAATGAGGTTCAAGCGGTGTCGCATGTGATCCTGATGCAACTCCTGCCCGCGATCCTGGAGTTCGACCTGCCGGCGTTTGGATCATCAGTGAGTGCCCTGCAGGAGACTGGCTGGAAGCGGCGACATTGGGAGCGACCAGAACTCGTCCCGCTTCAGGCGGTTCGGCGCGGGTTTAACGAGGTGGCCGGCATTGTTGGGTGTGGCCTTTCGTCAACTGGATCCACAGTCTTCGGATTCTTTGACGCCGATGAGACCTCAGATGATGTAGTCAAGGCGCAGTTGCTAACAGCCTTACGGAAGCACGCTGCCATCTCGGGGCAAGTCTGGAGCACGCGCGCCAATAACACCGGGATGCGATTGCAAACCAGAGACGGACCCATTGAGGATACGAGCGACACCAAATATCCATAAAAAAGGGTGTTGACAAAAACTTTAGATTCTTGCTTATAGTAAAACCGGCACTACCATATAGTGGTACTCACATAACATACGAAAGGAGAAGTCAACATGGCAGGATATGTAATTTTGAATAACGGAATAACGGATCAGGCTGTCTTCGCTGAGTTTCGAGAAGGGATTGCAGCGACCGTTGAGGCTCACGGCGGCAAATACCTGGTACGAGGAGGAGTCACTGAGGCGATAGAGGGCGATTGGATACCCGACCGCATGGTAGTGGTGGAATTCGACAGCGTTGAACAGGCGAGGGCGTGGCTAAATTCCCCGGAATACGCCAGACTCAAAGAGATCCGCCTGAGGTCCGCCACCGCCTCCGTGATAATCGCCGAAGGCGTGTAACTTCTGCCTCACTACAGCGGGACCTCAAAAAAGCCGCCTTGCTGGGACTTCAGCAAAGCGGCTTTTCTATTGCTTAACATAATAGCTCATAGTCGCGGGGGACCCACAAGGGGCCCTACGACTAATCCCCTTCACACTTCTCACGGCATCATCTGCACCGCGAGGGCGAGCGATAGCTCGATATCCGTGATCGCCTGCGACATAGCCTGACCGATCAAATCCAGCTTTCGCACCTGATCAATGCGATCTGAAACACGCGCCAGTTCGCGTGCGGACAGAATCTCCTTGAATATATCGCACGCATGCGCAAGGCCAATAATCACGACATCGCGCGGACCTGGGATCTGATCGCTAAACAATACCTCCATAATCCTCAGCTTGACCTCGCGCTCAGCCGTATTGTCAATAATGGGATATCGCCGCGCCTGGAATACCCACATGAACCGGTCCTCTTCGCGCTTGAGAATACCCTGTTCGACGAGCCGATTGAGTGCCACTTCTCGAATCGTATCTGCGCGAAGCGCGGTGCGTTCCACCCAAAAGCGCGCATCCTTAGTATCGTCCGCCTGAGCAATATCCGCCAGCGTCGGATCGAGCAAGCTATCCCCAACCGGAGTCGAATCGACGAGAATCAGATTTTTGAGATCCGTATCAATCCGATTCTCCAGCGCCAAATCCATCAACACACCACCGGCAAGTGCGTACCGCATCAGCCGGTCTGGCACGCGAGCAAACCTCCCATTCTCGTCATCGAGTGTCAGAAGCAAGAGTTCTTCGGCAAATCTAAGCATTACGAGTTCCCTCCAGCCCACTTCACGCCCTGCGTAACCAGTTGCTGCATCCCCGTCCGCTCAAATGTACCTGGCCCGTGTCCCAGAGTCGTGTAAAATACCCGTCCTTCGCCATAATCTTTCACCCAGGCCATGGGATGCTGCTTATCGCTCCAATCCGCGGTCGCCAAAATGTGAACAGCGGGATCCCACGCCGACATATAAATCTCGTCTTCCACTTCAAAATCATCAACCCCCTGCGTAATAGGGTGCGCGTCATCCGCAATATTCACAGTGAACGTCAATCCCGGCGGATGCCAGTTCGCGTGCCCGCCGATCAAATCCACCGCTCTCCCGCCAATCCACCAGGCCGTACCG
>JAPOXY010000065.1 GCA_026706845.1 Gemmatimonadota bacterium | reverse complement strand
AGAGGATCCCGATGTCGGGGAAGTTCTGGATGCACTTTTCGATGCGGATGCCGATTTGATGCGGTCCGTCATTCGCGGGGCTTGGGAGAGGAGGAACGATGAACAGTGAACAGCGTTCTGTGCAAAATCCGCTTGCCACGCTGGATTTGAGTCGGTTTCGCATTGATTCCGAGAGTTTTGTGGGGCAGGTTATTGAATTGGGGACGCGCTTTGAAAAGTTGCCGCCCAATGTTGGAGATGCGCTTTTGGGTTTTTTGCGCTTGCAGGGGTTGCACTATGGCAAGCGCTACCGGTCAGGGATTGCAATCAGGCGTGAGAATTTGGAACACGGGGTGCGGCAGGCGCTGATTTCTATGGATCTCGGTTTGGAGGCGCGTGCAGAGAGTGATTTAAACCAGGCTGTGGATATTATCGCGCAAGGAGAGTTTGAGGCGTGTCGAAAACGCGGGTATGAGATCGCATTTTTTCGTTTGCAAGAAATGGCACAGATGTGTCGGGCAATGTTGTTGCGCCCCGAAGTGAAATTTTTGCAGTCCGAATATCGCGCGATAGCCCGCTGGGCAACCGCGGTACCAGAGACGTGGATGCGTCCCCAGGATGATGATGAGGATGAATCCCAGTTGGTTGATCCAAAGCGCGATTATGAGGCTTATCAGGTTGCGTTCAGGCGGCTTGCGTTTTTGCGGTCTATTCCCAAAGCTGCGCTGATCGAGGTAGAAATGGCTGTTGAAGCACGCACGTATGACGGATTGCTGCGCAATCTCATTCTGGCACTGGCATTAGATATGGAATCGCTTTTGCCATCGGATGTGCAGATTGAGGCATTTCGCCAGAGATGTTTTGAAGAAGGGAAGATGAGGGAGGAGGTGCGAAGTAAGGTTTTTGAGTTGATGGATCGACAGCTCGAGACCAGTGTTGAAGATACGGAAGATCGCCTGGCGATTCGACGCGAATTTGAGGCGGAAATTGAATTTTTAGAGGAGGTGTCTTTCAGCCCTTTCACAGGGGTCTTTTTGTTGCCAGATCAGCCTGAAGACGAGGAGTGAGAGGCACGAGGCATATCTGTAATAGAAGCGCAGTCCATCAGGGCTGCGCTTTTTTTTGAACCTTCGGGCATTGGGCGGTGTCGATTCCCACAGGAGGATATTTTTTGACACCATCGGACGCGATTTTGATGCAGCGAATTGTGGCGCGGGATCAAGAGGCTTTTGCGATTCTGTTTGTGCGCTATCAGGCGCAGGTGACTGAGAATCTGCGTTGGGTGACGCGGGATCCGATCATAGCAGATGATTTGACACAGGAGGTTTTTCTCAGAGTTTGGAATCGGGCCGATCAATGGTCGGGACAAGGGTCTTTTCGGGGATGGTTGTTTCGAATTGCGAGAAATTTGTCGCTGAATCAATTGCGAAGCCAAAGTCGCCGTCGCGAACAGCCTCTGGAAATGCCTTCGCTTTACGATGAGGAGGACGAAGAACAACCCGTTCCGGGGTGGATGATCGATCGGGCTGCGCTGGGACCCGATGTGCAATTAGAACGGGCTGAACAACGGCGCATTTTGCAGGTGTTGATCGATGCGTTGCCAGAGGAAAAACGCGAGATATTTCAGATGGTGTACGAAGATGAGGTGACGCTTCGAGAAGTTGCCGAACAGTTGGCGATTCCAGAAGGTACAGTGAAATCGCGGCTGTTCCACGCGCGCAAGCAACTCGCAGAGGCATGGGGTCGGAGGTATGGGAGAGGGTAAACAGCAGTAGCAGTTCACCAAAGGAGGTATAATGTCCGCACCGTCCATTGTAGAGATTGTTGAAACCTATCGCCATCAATATGTGCAGGATGCGAGACAGACAGATCGCTCAATGTTGGAGAAAGGCAAATCTGTGCTCTACGACCAGATCGAAAAAGCATCCTGGGACTCGGAAATGGTGCATCGCGGGATGGAGTTGCTGGACTGGTTAGGCGATAAAACGGAGATTGTTAAACTGTTGCAAAAATACTTGCTGCGCCCTTTGTCTATACAGGAAGAAGCCTGGGCAAGATGGCATTTGACTGATAATTTGGCAATGTTGGGCAAAAATAAAAAAGCTGTAGAAAGTCAGAAAGCCTATTTGAACTGGGCAATGCGGGTTTTGCCTCAACCCGAGTGGTTGATTTCCACAGATTGGCTGTGGGATTTTTTGCCCTGGCGAACGAAACGGGAGGATGTTCCAGCTAATGAAGGACTTTTATTTGAGATTATGTCCGATGGCACACAGGCTCAATGCTGGTTTAAGACCGGTCAAAGCGATGCATGGTTGGAAATTTATCACAATCTTATGAAAGATATTGCGCCCACATCGCGAAACAGATTCATGAGGCGTTATTATGTGCGCTCCGCGATAATAGTATTGGGTTGGTGTCAAAAGTTACAAGAAGCACTATTGGAAGTGGATAATCTGGATCAAATCAGTCGTGAGGATCCCGGTTGGTCAGAGGCATTTGAGACGTGGGGAGATGCGAGGTGTGTTGAGATGGATGCTTATGGCAGGATGAACGAAATATCGCAGGTGAGGCAAATTGCAAAATCTACGACCTCTCGTTTAGAAGAGCAATTTGAAGTGCGGGACAATTTAACAGCAGAAGAACGTCAAGTGCTGTGGGGGCTGTATCACAATGCCGCTGCACCAATTTATCGCGCCAAACAATACGACCTGGCCATCCCGCTTTTCCAACGCGCCATTGAGCTTGGTATTCGATCGGAGTATTCCTACTTGTGGCTCGCGGCATCGATTTGGGCGACTGAGAGAGACCGGGATAAAGTTCTGTCGCTTCTCAAACGAGGTGTCTTTTTTTCGCGCTTTGACCAATACAAAGTGAGTAAAGCACCTGAATTTAGCGATATAGCCGATGATCCCGAGTTTTGTGCAGCGATAAAAAGGCCATAGAAACAGGTTCCAAAAATGATACCAGGCAGAAGAGCGATACAGTTCTCTGAGAAGTGTCTTTTAACATAGAGAGGAGGAATTTGATGAGTCTTTCAGTAAAGGCGCCGTGGCATAAAATTTCGTGGGATGCGTTTATTCAAAAGGGGTTGCCCGAGTTGTTGGCAAATCGGGTGTCGCTGGCGGGGTATCAGGTGGTGTCAGTGGATGAATATACCTGTGAATTGCATCTCGCGATTCAGGGGGGACAAGAGGTTGTGTACAAAGATATCCCTCAGTCCGACGATTGGGGACGGTTTAAGGTAGATGGCTTTTTTCTAACGGTGGTTCCCGCGCCGACTGATGTGGATTTGGCGCGGGCTGAGATTCGGTGTGTAGGGGAGCAATTGCGCGATTATATTGCCGAGCGGTTGGAAAATATGCCAGAGATGCTGGGAGATGCAGTTGAAACGTGGTTGCCGTTGGGAGATTGGATTCACACATTTTTTATGGAAGAACCCACATCACAGTCTTTGCAGGCGACCAATTTGCAGGATATGTGCGTTCATTTGCGGCGGGTGACGTTGATCCCAATTATCGGTGAGGCCGATGAGGGGATAGAGAATTGCTATCATCCGTCACACGATGGGCGCGTGTGTCCTTATTGCACGCCCGAGGGACCGAATCTCGCGCGGATTTTAGAGGTGGCTCAGGGAGCGACGATTCGCGATGGCAAGCTGGTGATTGAAGACGATGCGCCTGAAAAACGGCTGGGCATAGGTGCTTCGGTGGTTCCGTTTTTGGAACACAATGATACCAATCGCGTTTTGATGGGTGTGAATATGATGCGGCAGTGGATTGGTGCGCCAAGCCCCGATATGCAGCGCGATGAGCAGGGTGTGTGGCACGCGTATCACGCGCAATATGACGGCAAAACACTGGAGTCGGAACCCGCGCTGGTGCAAACGGGGTGTGAACCGCGCGATCCGCATTTTTGGACGGGGTACAATTTGCTGACCGCCTTTATGGCGTGGAATGGTGATACACTCGAAGATGCGGTTGTGATGAGCGAATCTGCGGCGAACCGGATGATGCTGCCCAATCGCGTTGCGCCGGGCGATAAGCTGAGCAATCGACACGGTTTTAAGGGGGTGGTGTCGCGCATTTTGCGAGATGAACAGATGCCCAAATTGCCAGATGGTACGCCTGTAGAACTTATTGTGAGTGTGTGTGGTTTGCCGTCGCGGTTGAATATTGGACAGTTGCGCGAATCTGTGGCCGGGCGCATTGCAAAGGCCGAGGGAGAGCCGGTTATTATTCCCGCGCTCAATGCGCCAAAGGACGATGAGATACGCGCTCGTTTGAGAGCTAATGGGCTGGCTGAAGATGGTATGGAGACGCTGACGGTGAATGGGGAGACGCTGCCGCGCCGCACCACTGTAGGGTGGGTATATTGGGGGCGCACGTTGCATCTGGCAGCAGATAAAATTCACATGGGTGTAAAGCCGGGTCAACGCGATCAAGGGTTGGGTGAGACAGAGTTTTTGGCGTTGCGAGAAGCGGGTGCTTTTGGGGTGATTGACGATTTGTTCAATACGTGCGCAGTGGATCGAGATGATGCCGATACTCTATCTGACCGCGTCGTGGCGGGACCCGTTACTCCTAATGCGCCGTCCCCTCAGTTTGATGAGCTAATTGGGCATTTATCGAAAGGTGGGGTGGCTGTTGCGCTGGATGAACGCGGCACCGAGTTTTCGTTGAAACGCGATGGGGATGTCGCGCTTGCGCGTTCGGTTCCACATCCGTGGCTGCCGGGGCATTCGCTGACACATGTGAGTGGAAGAGATGTGCCCCGCGCATTGCTGGAAGCCAATGACCGATTGGCGGAGATGATTGCCAATGGTGCGCCAGATGTGCTGGTGGACCGCGCGGTTGAGACGCTGTCTGAGCGGGTTCGCGCGTTTTGCGAGTTGCAGCGTTTGCAATTTCAGGCGCGCGCGTTGTTCAGCGGGCGTTCGGTGACTGTGCCCGCACCCGAATTGGGATACGATCAGGTCGGTGTGCCGGAAGAAATGGCGTGGACGTTGTTTGGGCCGTTTGCAGCGCGAGAGGTGGGAGTTGAAGAAGTGGATAGGCGGTCGAGAAAAGCAGAGAAAGCTCTGGATGCGGCTATGGCTGAGTTATGGACTGTGGTGCTTCGCAATCCCGCGTTTTCGCCAATGGCTTTTGTGGCGTGTCGTCCGGTGCGCGTGGCAGATGATGCGGTGCGCGTGAGTGTGGCGATTTGCAAGATGATGAATATGGATTTTGACGGCGATCAGGTGGCGATTTTTGTGCCGGTGACCGAAGACGGTCAACGGTCAGCTGAAGAGCATCTGTCGGCAGTGGCGCATCTGAATCGGGATCCGGGGCTAATTGCACGCGAGAAGGTACACCCGATGCACGACGCGCTGTTTGGTCTGGCGTATATGAGTATGACGGATGAGGGGTGGCAGGAGATTGCGGAGATTGTCGGCGATGAGGTTGAGCGCAAAGGGTTATTTGTCAATAAGCATCAGGTGATGGACTGGATGGCGGATGCAATGGCGCGCGATGGCTCGAAGGCTGCATTGGATCTGGCAGCGCGATTATGGGATAGAGGGTTTGATGCCGCGCGTAAGACAGGTGCGTCGATGAGTGCGTTTATCGGTTCGTCGCTCGACTGTCCCGATCCGCCAGAGGGCGATGACCCAGATGTCTGGCGCGATTATCCCGATGAGGTGTCGGCTGTGTTGGCGCGGTTTCGCGAATATGACGACGATGATCTCGGGGTCCCTGCGCTTCTGGTGGCATGTGGTGCGCGTGCCAATTGGCAGCAGGTTAGACTTTATGTGGCTCCCCAGGGCGTGACGCGGAATGATCAGGGTGGATTTACGCCCTTGAAGCACGGTTTTCGAGAAGGGCTGACGCCAGAGGAACTTTTTGCGCGGGCGATTGGGGCGCGCTGGGGTTTGGCCAATGCGCTGGCGGAGATGCTGGCGATTCAGAGCGATCTGGAAACGCAGAGTGCGCCCGGTGGGTATGGCGTTTTGGCGCGGGCACGCAGGTCGGAAAAGCCGGGTGTGGTATTTGCCCGCGCAGCGCAAAAGGGCGAGCGCGATCCATTGACAGATGAGTATAGTCGGTTATTTGTAGGGTTACCGGTGGAAGTGTGAAACGGTGATTGCTATAATAAAGGGTAAAGAAAAAAGTTGAGTATAAAGGCCATAG
>JAPOXY010000064.1 GCA_026706845.1 Gemmatimonadota bacterium | reverse complement strand
GGCCGTAGTACATTGTTACGAAGCAGGCAACGCTTATGAGGTTGAATTTGTAACTCCCCAGGGTAAAACAGTTGCACTTCTTACACTAAATCAGAGAGATATTCGCCTGATGGGTGACAGTGAAATTTTGCATGTTCGCGATATGGCAACATCCTAAAATGGATCTGACAATGAACAAAACCGAAATAGTGAACACACTAAAGGCATTGAAACCCGATCTTCTCCAACACAAAGTGCGAGAAATTGGTTTATTTGGATCTTTTGCGAGAGATGAACAGCAAAATACCAGTGATATAGATGTCTTGATAGATTTTGACGATGATGCCAGCTTATTTGATCTGATCAGAGTCGGAGATTTTTTGGAGACAAAGCTTCATCGCAAGGTAGATGTTGTCCCCAAGGAGTCACTTCGAGAGGAAATTCGAGACGCGGTTCTGAAAGAAATGATTGTGTTGTGAAGACATTCCCAACGCCCAAACCACATCTTCAGCAACTTTTAGATGATATAACCCAAAACAAATTGCAATAGAAAGGCAAACTATGGATCTGACGACACAACCGCCTCGCCGGCCGACCAATACTTCGATGCTCGGTATTGTCTCACTTGCGCGTTTGACCGACAAAGCGCGGGCGCACCGGGCAAATACGATTGGCGATCATCTCTATGGCGAGAACTCGGGGTTGGACAAGATAGTACTCGATTTTCTCGGCGTCTCGCACGATGATTTTGCCGATGCAGCCCAGCGCATGAACGACGATGAATTATGCGATTGGTTGCGCGAGAATTACCCTAAAACTGAAGACGAGGTTCAGGCGTACAACAACGAGCTTCTCACCTGGGAACCCTTTGATGATGCGAGTCGCCAGCGCTTAAAAGATCGCCTTGAAAAATTCAATGCCGATCCCGATAAGGTGAAAACGATGCTCCAATCGATGGAACTCGACGACTGGGGGTGTTTTCGGGATACCGATTTGACCCAACATCCACCGCGCTCGCCGTATAACAGCGATGTCGCTGGCATTTACGGCGGATCGCGTATGGGCGATAAAGCACGCGCGGCAAAGGCGGGCAAGCTCAACGATTATATCTACGATTGTCCCATTGATCAAGCCATTCTCGAGTTTCTCAATATATCCGCCGAAGATTTTCAGGATGCGGCCTATCACAATGTCAACGATATCGAACTCGGGGATTGGGTGCTCGAACACACGGATCGCACTCAGGATGAAATCTCGCGCCTGAACGAGGCTCTCTCTCAGAAGGGGCCCGAGAATGACGAGCAAGTGGCGATTTTCAACATAACGCTCGAGCGCGTGGCACCCGGTCGCACCGATGTCACCACATGGTTTGACCTGCTTGACCTCGACGATGCACACGCCTACGACCTATAATAATGCCCGAACCCGTTGAACTTCCGATTGATGGCGAACTCGATCTGCACCACTTTCATCCGGATGATGTCAAAACACTTGTGCCCGATTATCTCGATGAATGCAAATTGCACGGTATTTCCGATGTGCGTATTATTCATGGCAAGGGCACGGGTGTTCTCCGCGAAATCGTCCACACCATTTTAAAACGCCGGCCCGATGTCATCGCATATCATCTCACCGATCACAACTGGGGTTCGACCTCTGTTGTTCTCAACCTGAAGACGCAATCGTGACGCCCAATTTAGAACTCGTCGAATATATCCAAAATGCCGAGCGCATTCTTATCTTCACTGGCGCAGGTGTTTCCACCGCCAGTGGCATACCCGACTTTCGCGGTCCCGATGGCGTGTGGAAAACCCGACGGCCGGTTTATTATCGGGATTTTATGACTTCTGAAGAGGCGCGTATTGAAGCGTGGGATCAAAAACTCGAGGGTTGGGCAGCCTTTGAAAATGCCCGTCCCAATACCGTTCACGAGGCTGTTGTGAAGCTCGAGCGCTCGGACAAAATAGAATGCGTTATCACGCAAAATATCGATGGCCTGCATACCCGGGCTGGTACTTCTCCTGAACGCTTGATCGAATTGCACGGGACGAATGCGGAAGCCGAATGCCAGACCTGCGGCAAACGCAGCGATCCCGAACGCCACTACGCGGCCTTTCGTCGCACAAAAAAACCTCCCATGTGCGAATGCGGGGGTTATCTCAAATCCGCCACCATCAGCTTTGGTCAACTGCTCATTGAAGCGGACTTGCACCAAGCAGCAAAAGCAGCAGCCAATGCCGACCTGGCGATATCTCTGGGTTCTACTCTATCCGTCTATCCCGCCGCGAGCTTTCCATTGATGGCAGCAGAACGCGGTGCGCCCTATGTTATTATCAATAAGGGCAAAACGGATCACGACAGTTATGCAGATCTCGCATTGCGCCTGGAAGGCGATGTAACAGAAATTTTTCCATTGGCTGTAGTAGAGGCACTTAAGCCTGTCCTGTAAAGGGCAGGCGTTTCAAGTCTTACCGATTTATGCTCACTTCCGACCTTTTACTCGTGCGCCGTCGCGGGCCTTATATCGAGCCTCGCTATGTGGATACTGCAGCGCCCAATATTATCGGGCTGGCAGAGGATATTATCGATATTTTCACCGATCACCAGGGCAAGTCGCGCGGTGAATTACACAGTGCTCTGGACATGCGTGCGGCCGAAGCAACGGATTATCGCGTTCAACGCGGTCTGACGAAATTGCTCGAAGACGATCGCTGTGAGTTTCGCATTGACAGTATTGTCGAACCCGAAGAAGTTCGCACACAGGTTTTTGGCCTCGGCCGAGAGAATCACCCCATTGTCCGCGAACCCGATCTTCTCTATCCCGTCACGCGCGAACACATTCTCGACCAGGTCGCGCTCAAATATCAGACCTCGGCGGAAAATATCGCGCATAGCCTCTACGCAGACCTTCCCGTCAATCACTATCTCGATCGCTTTGACGCGCCCGATCCCGCGTGGTTGCTCAACCGCTACAATGTCGCACTCGCGCAGGCTATGTTCTATCGCTGCACGCGCATGCGACTCTCGGTGCATCGCAACTTGCCCGTGCGCTACAAACAACTCTTTAAGTTTATCAAATTTTATCGCTTGATTCACGATATCCGCGGCGACCGGGATGCGGGATACGAAATTGTCCTCGACGGTCCCGTAAGCCTGTTTCGCCTCTCGCAAAAATACGGTATTCAGATGGCTGTTTTTCTGCCTGCGTTGCTCTTGTGTACCCGCTGGAAAATGGAAGCGACGGTCAAACTCAAAGATGGCCGCGAAGGCGATTTTGTTCTGGATGACAACCACAATTTGATTTCGCATTACAAAGACCAGACCATGTATGATTCTCTTCTCGAAGAGACCTTTGCTACGCGCTTTGAAAAAGCCAGGACCGACTGGGAACTCGAACGCGAAACAGAAATTGTGAATCTCAAGAATACGGTCTTCATTCCCGATTTTGCATTCCGCCATCCCGATGGTCGTACGGCACTGCTCGAGATCGTCGGTTTCTGGCATCCCGATTATCTGAGGCGCAAACTCGACAAACTCCGCCGCGCTAATCGCAAAGACCTCGTCGTCGCTGTTTCCCGCGATCTCAATGTCGAGGAAGAAGATTTCGAGGATGTGCCCGGGCATGTTTTCTTTTTTAAAACCCGAATCCAACCCCAGGATGTCGCCCGACGCCTCGATCAAATTCGCATGGAAGACTGCGTAAATGATTGAATATTGATAATGAAACCTTTATGCTTTTCACAGCATCAAAAAATAGATAAATTATCCAATCTGCAAAATTCACGACACGGTTCACTTTCAAAGGAGTGCATTATGCGTAGATTATTCGCCCTTACACTTTTTGCTCTTACACTGATAGCTTCGCCTGTCTTCGCCGGGTTTACGCGCGTTAATGCGCCCAATCCCGACGATCCGATGAATGTACACATTTATAAACTCGACAATGGCCTCACCGTTTATCTCACTGAAAACCACGAGGAACCGCGTTTTTATGCCGAAATCCCCGTACGTGCGGGAAGCAAACAAGATCCCGCCGAATCTACGGGTCTGGCACATTATTTGGAACATATGCTTTTTAAGGGCACGCAACATATCGGGACATTGGATTATAAAAAAGAAAAAATGCACATTGACCGCATTATTGCGCTCTACGAAGATCATTTCAGTGAAACCGATCCCGAAAAACGCAAGGCCATTTACGCAGAGATCAACAAAGCATCTCAACAGGCCGCACAATACGCTATACCCAACGAGCTGGACAAACTTTACAAAGCTATGGGCGAGAGTGGTTTGAATGCACACACCTGGCACGAAGAAACCGTGTACAAAGTGGGGTTGCCCAGCAATTATCTCAAACACTGGGCAAAAATTGAGTCTGAACGGTTTCAAAATCCCGTGTTTCGCCTGTTTCAACCCGAACTCGAAGTGGTATATGAGGAAAAGAATCGCACTTTGGACAACAAAGGCTGGCTCATCAGCGAGGCTGTGAACAAACATCTGTACAAAAATCATCCCTACGGCCAGCAAACCACGATTGGCGAGGTGGAGCATCTCAAAAATCCCTCGCTCAAAAATATGTACCAATTTTACGACACTTATTACGTGCCCAACAATATGGCGATTTGTATTTCGGGCGATATTGACATCGACGCGACGATTAAACTGATTGACGAACATTTCTCAGCATGGAAAGCCAAAGATATTCCCGCGCTCCCGACATGGGAAGAACCACCCCTTAAAGGCGCCGAGCGCGTCACAGTCAAATTTCAGGGCGAAGAATACGTACTTCTGGCGTTTCGCACGAATCATCGCAATCACAAAGATGCCGAGGCACTGAAGCTGATTGATATGATTCTGGACAATCGCACTGCGGGGCTTGTCAATCTCAATCTCGTGCAGCAGCAGAAAGTACGACGCGCGGGAAGTTATCCCTATTTACACAATGACTACGGCACGCAATATCTTTGGGGTATTCCAAAAAGAGATCAAACACTCGCCGAAGTTGAGCAACTGCTGCTGGATCAAATTGCCATGATCAAACGCGGAGAATTTGACGAAAGCCTGTTGTCTGCGATTGTCACGGATTTTAAAAAGAATCAAAAGCGGGGTTTGGAATCCAATCGCAGCCGGGTCAGACAAATGACCAGTGCATTTCTGGGATTTGCTGAATGGGATCAAGAGGTTGCTGAAATTGCCCGTATGGAAAAAATCACGCGAGAAGATGTTATTCGCATAGCCAATCATTATTTTGGCGAAGACTATGTTGCGGGGTATCGCATTGACGAACAACACGAATTGCCCAAGATCGAGAAGCCCAAAATCGACAAGATTGATATCGATCCGACCCGTCAATCCGAATTTGCAAAAGATGTGCTGGCTATGTCTGCCGATGAGCTTTCTCCCGTTTTTGTCACCGATAAAGACTATACCATTGCACAGGTGCGGGATGGTGTAAAACTCTACTATGTGAAAAATCCGGTTAACGATCTCTTCACGTTCACGCTCAGCGTGGATATGGGGACGTATCAGGATAATCGACTCAGCACGGCCAGATCACTCCTGGACAAATCTGGTGCTGGCGATCTGTCTCCCGATGCGCTGAAGAAAGAATGGTACAAACTGGGTACGGATTTCAATATTGGCGTGTCAGATAATGAGACCAATATCAGTATTTCCGGCATAGATGAAAATTTTGCGGCATCTCTTTCGTTGATGATGAAGTATATCCAGAACCCGACTGCTGATCAGGCCACGCTCGATGAACTCGTCAATCTCATCTTCGCGCAACGCGAAGATCAAAAGAAAGACCCTCGATCTCTGCGCAATGCCCTGCGTTTCTACAGTCGTTATGGCGACAATTCGTCGTACAAACGCCGCATTTCTTCTGAGGCATTGCAAAAGCTCACGGTTGCAGAATTACACGGTTTGATATCCAGCCTGCCGACCTATGAACATGTCCTGATTTACGGAGGTTCCAGGCCGCTGAATGAGGTTCTTGCGACGATCAAAAAGCATTTTCCCAACAGTGGTGACTTAAAAACACCCCCTGCTTATGAACGTCTCGTAGTTCACGCGCCAGACAAAACCGAAATCCGATTCTTTCACAAAGAAACAGCGCAGTCTCAGGTCTTTGTCGAGTCTGGAGGCGTAGTGTTCGATGCTGCACTCCGTCCGGCTATTGATCTCTACAATGATTATTTTGCCGGGGGTATGTCGGGTATTGTTTTTCAGGAATTGCGCGAAGCCCGCGCACTGGCGTATTCTACATTTGCGCGGTATGACCTCGGCGATCGCAGCAATGATCAGAATGTCATGTGGGGATATATTGGCTGCCAGGTGGACAAAACCTCGGAGGCTGTTGCAGCGCTGGTCGAGTTGATTGATGATTTGCCCGAATCTCCCGAGCGTTTTTCAGAAGCCAAAAATTCTGTGGTCAATCGCTATCGCGTCGCCAAGATCAAATACCGCGAGTTGCCCGGCGTGTTGCGTATTTGGGAACGCCGCAACCAGACGCCCGATCCGAGAAAAGAGCGGTTCGGTCACATTCTCCAGGCCGAGATGCCGAGTGTGCTCGATTTCCACAAGCAACATATTGCCAAACGCCCCAAGCTCATTTCTATTATGGGCGACACGACCAAATTTGATCTCAATAGTCTGAGTAATCTCGGCACGATTACGCCTGTGACGCTGGATGATTTGTTTGAGGATTAGCCCAAAGGATTTATAGATGAAGATCACCAGGGTAAAAACATATCATTTGCGATATCCCTTGCGAGAGAAGATCGCGATTTCGAGGGGATGGTCCACGAGCCGTCAGGCGCAAGTTGTGGAGATTGCTACAGATAATGGCCTGGTTGGGTGGGGTGAGGGGACAGGCGAAGTCCATCGATCTGCGATTGACGCGCATATTATAGGGCGCAGTCCGTTTGATTGTGGTGCGATCTATCAGGCGTTGTCCGATGATGGGGTAAGTCCGCAGGCGATCAGTGGGATAGATATTGCGCTGTGGGATTTGATGGGCAAGGCGCTCGAGATGCCTGTGTATCAATTGTTGGGCGGGAAGGTGAGAGACAAGATTCCCGCGTATGCCACCGGGTTATTTCGCATAGACCGCCCCGATGTGACACAGGCACTCGTCGATGAGGCAAAAGGGTATGTCGATATGGGTTTTTCGGCGATGAAAATGAAGATCGGATTTGGCGCGGCTTACGATGTAAAAAATGTAACGGCAATTCGGCAGGCAATAGGTCCCGATGTGTTGTTTGCTGTGGATGCCAACTGCGGGTATGATGTGGGTACGGCTATTGATGTGGGGCTCAAGATCGCACACAATGATTTGTTCTGGTATGAAGAGCCGATACCAACGGATGATGTGCGCGGGTATTTACAGGTGAAGGACGCGTTGCCTATACGCATTGCGGGCGCTGAGGGGCTGGCCGGACGTTGGGCGTTCCGCGAGTTGATTCAGCAGCGGGCGCTGGATATTGTGCAGCCCGATATCAGCATTGCAGGTGGGTTTAGCGAATGTCGCAGTATTGCGGCGATGGCGAGTGCAAATTATGTGCGGGTTTTGCCGCATATGTGGGGCAGTCATATTCGGCTGGCGGCGACTGTCCACTGGCAGGCTACTATTCCAGATGCGCCGGATGCGTTGAACCCCATTCCGTCTCTGTTTGAATACGATATGACAGAAAATGAGTTGCGGACGGAGTTGGCTGTAAATCCGATCCAGGCCGTGGATGGGGAAGTGCCCGTGCCCGATGCGCCGGGATTGGGTATTGAGATTGATCGAGATGTGCTGGAAAAATACGCTGTTTGAGTAGGCGTTCGGTAACAATAAACACAAGGAACAGAGATGAAAATTCACGAATATCAGGCTAAAGAAGTTCTCAGGGCCTTTGGTGTGCCTGTGCCAAATGGTGCGGTTGCTCGCACGCCCGAAGAGGCCGAAGCTATTGCCAAAGACCTCGGTGGGGCAGTGGTCGTCAAGGCGCAGATCCACGCGGGTGGTCGCGGCAAAGGGGGCGGTATTAAACTCGCAGCCGATCCTGCCGAAGCCAGAGAAGTGGCATCCGAAATTATTGGCATGCAACTCGTTACTCCGCAAACGGGTTCTGAGGGGCAAAAGGTCAAATCCGTTTGGGTGGAAAATGCGACGGATATTGACCGCGAATTGTACCTGGGCATTGTGCTGGACCGCGCGCAGTCGCGTCTGGTCGTTATGGCTTCCAGTGAGGGTGGGATGGATATTGAAGAGGTGGCTGCGACGACGCCAGAAAAAATTCTCAAAGAGGTCGTTCATCCCGGCGTTGGTCTCCAGCCTTTTCAGGCGCGGCATCTCGCACTCGGTCTGGGGCTTGAAGGCGATCAACTCAAACAGGGGGTCGTTTTTATAACTGCTCTTTACAAAGCATATATAGAGACCGATTGTTCACTCGCAGAAATCAATCCTCTCGTTGTGTCCAAAAGTGGTGAGGTTCTGGCTCTGGATGCCAAGATGAACTTTGATGATAGTGCGATGTATCGCCATTCGGATATCTATGAATTGCGCGATGTTGACGAGGAAGACCCGCTTGAGGTCGAGGCTTCAAAATACGATCTCAATTATATCAAACTCGACGGTGAAGTCGGCTGTATGGTCAATGGCGCAGGTCTGGCGATGGCTACGATGGATATTGTCAAATACGCGGGGTCGTCACCGGCAAATTTTCTCGATGTTGGTGGGGGTACCAATGTCGAGCGCGTCAAGAATGCGATGCGTATTCTCACGTCCGACGAAGCTGTCAAAGCTGTGCTGATCAATATTTTTGGCGGCATTGTGCGCTGTGACCGCGTGGCAGAAGGCGTTGTTGCCGCGCTTGAAGATATCGAGATCAATGTACCGCTGGTGGTGCGATTGCAGGGGACGAATGCCGAGGAAGGTGCGCAAATTCTCGAAAATTCAGGTCTTGAATTTACCGTTGCCCGAAAGCTCAAGGAAGCCGCCGAGGCTGTTGTTGCGGCGGTTCAAAATGCCGCATAGACCCGGGGCAGGGCGTAAAATGAAAAGGAGCGCATGATGACAGGGCGCTCCTTTTCGTTGTGACTTATGTTGACAATATGGCAATAATTCAGACAATATGGCAAATTTTTCAAAATTGTATAAATCTCGAAATAAAAATAAACAGTTATTTTATATTAAATTACAAATTTTCAGCCTTTCTGGTATATTTATTGCTTTATAAAACGGCTGTACATTCCACCAATCCAAATCAGAGGATCTCTTATGCCGACTTATGAATATGCGTGTACTGCATGCGAGCACGAATTTGAAGCTTTTCACTCCATCACCGCCGATCCCATTCGCCTGTGTCCCGAATGCGGCGAGCAAAAAGTTGAGCGTCTCATCAGCGGCGGTGCAGGTCTGATCTTTAAGGGATCGGGCTTTTATATCACAGATTATCGAAGTGATGGATACAAGGAAGCAGCTAAAAAAGATAAAGAAGCATCTAAAGAAAAGAAATCTGATAAGAAAAAATCAGAGACCAAAAAGACTTCTGAGTCAAAGAATTCAGACTCTAAAGCAGCGTAAAAACAGAAATTATATTCTATCATATCCCGTGCTCTGACATGGGAGCCAAATAAGGAGAATTTTGCAATGAGCACAGTAATAGGCATTGATCTGGGAACGACCAATTCTTGTGTCGCTGTGATGGAAGGCGGCGACCCGGTTGTTGTTCCAAATTCAGAAGGGGGGCGCACGACGCCCTCTGTCGTTGCATTCGCACAAGATGGGGAGCGCCTCATTGGTGAGGTTGCCAAACGGCAGGCTGTGACCAATCCGGCCAAGACTATTTATTCTATCAAGCGGTTTATGGGTCGCCGCCGCGAAGAGGTGAGCACTGAAATTTCCGAAGTGCCCTACACGGTTACGAGTGACGCCAATGGGCTGGCGTCTGTACAGCTCGACGACAAGACATATACCCCGCCCGAGATTTCGGCGATGGTGCTTCAAAAGATGAAGCAAACCGCTGAGGATTATCTCGGTGAAACCATCACGCAGGCTGTCGTCACGGTTCCCGCATATTTTAACGATGCACAGCGACAGGCTACCAAAGATGCCGGCAAAATTGCTGGCCTCGATGTGTTGCGCATTGTCAATGAACCCACGGCTGCATCACTGGCTTATGGGCTGGACAAAAAGAGCGATGAAAAAATCGCGGTTTTCGATCTCGGTGGCGGCACATTTGACATTTCCATTCTCGAACTGGGCGATGGCGTTTTTGAAGTCAAATCCACCAATGGCGATACCCATTTGGGTGGCGATGACTTTGATCAGCGCGTTATTGATTTTCTGGCTGAGGAATTTTTAAAAGAAAATAGCGTGGATTTGCGCCAGGATCCCATGGCTTTGCAACGCTTGAAAGAAGCGGCAGAAAAAGCCAAGTGCGAACTATCGACTTCCGCATCTACCGATATCAATCTGCCGTTTATCACGGCCGATGCATCTGGACCCAAGCATCTCAATGTCAACCTGTCACGCGCGCGATTTGAGCAACTTGTCGATGATCTCGTCCATCGCACAAAAGGGCCTTGTGAACAGGCTATTCGGGATGCCGGTCTTTCGGCTTCTGATATTGATGAGGTGATTCTGGTGGGCGGTTCAACGCGCATCCCCAAAGTACAGGAAATTGTGCAGGAAGTTTTTGGCAAAGAGCCTAACAGGGGGGTAAATCCCGATGAAGTTGTCGCCATTGGTGCGGCTATTCAAGCGGGTGTGCTCTCTGGGGATGTGACCGATGTGCTGTTGCTCGATGTGACGCCGCTCTCGCTGGGTATTGAAACGCTCGGCGGCGTGATGACGCGCCTTATTGATCGCAACACCACAATTCCATCGAAAAAGGCCGAAGTGTTTTCAACTGCTGCCGACAGTCAGCCCTCAGTGGAAATTCACGTCTTGCAGGGCGAGCGCGATATGTCAGTAGATAATCGCACCATTGGTCGGTTCCATCTCGATGGTATTCCACCTGCGCCGCGCGGTGTGCCGCAAATTGAGGTTACATTTGACATCGATGCAAATGGCATTCTCAATGTTTCGGCTAAAGACAAGGGTACGGGCAAAGAGCAAAATATTCGCATCGAGGCCTCGTCGGGATTATCAGATGCGGAGATTGATAAAATGGTCAATGACGCACAGGCGAATGCCGCCGAAGATAAGCAGAAACGCGAGGCTGTGGAAATCAAAAATGCAGCTGAGCAGCAGGTGCATCAGACCGAAAAACAGATTGAAGAGATGGGTGACAAGGTCAGCGCTGAGACGAAGGCCAAAGTGACAGAGGCTGTTGACAAGGTCAAAGATGCTCTCAAAGGGGACAATGTCGATGCGATTAAATCGGCGAATGAGAATCTCACCCAGGTCTGGCATCAGGTTGCGAGTGAACTCTATCAACAAGCTGCAGCGGAAGAGGGACCTCAGGGGGCGCCAGGAGAACCGCCACCAGGTGGCGCAGAAGGTCCCAAACAGAGCGACGATGGGACTGTTGATGCTGAATATGAAGTTGTGGATGATAAAAAGAAGTAAAGGTTGGATATCACAATAAAACGCCGAGGGCAAAAGTCCTCGGCGTTTTTGTTTGAGCAGGGGAGTGCTATTCACGATGCTTTTTCAATTGTCACGCGAATCGCACTCAGAGGTTTGATAAATCGGAATCTGACGGTTTTGCTGCGTGTGTCAAACCCACCTGTGCCAACATCCTGGCTCGACAATTCCCGCAAGAAATTTGCGACCCAGACTGTGTCGCGTTGCCATTGCGGTACGGCATTTCGGATAAACAAGCGCACGAGGTCTGCATTGCGGTTCAAGTCGGCATCTGATATATCGAGTACGGTTACCATAATTTCGGATCGCAACAAATCGGCTTCTGGACCCCAGAATTCCAGGACGACTTGTCCGCTGCCCGTTGCACCAAAGTGGCGTGGCTGACCTTCGAGGGGATCTACTTCTTCCAGTATCAGATCACCGGGCATTCCCTCGATCATGCCATCAATGGATAGGGCGCCGGGAGACGGTTGCGTTGCTTGTGTTTCTTGTGTCGCTTGCGGTTCAGTTGCAGGCTGAGTTGGGCGTGCTATAGGCCGCTTTTTTCGCGTACCGGAACGACGCGCGAGGTCTTTTTGCAAAGCTGCACGCACGGCTGCGGCGTCTCCGACATAATTGCCATGTACCCATCCCTCAGTTTTTCCATCTGTGCGTACACGTAACCAGGGATTGGCTCTTTCAAAAATCTCCAGTTCGCGACCGCGCTGCAAGCGCTCAACGACCTGCGATTTTGTCGTTGGCTTTTCGCGCAGATTCAGAATTGCGACGGTGACATAGACTGTTTCTTTCGGTAATAGATAATCACAACCGCTTAAACTCGCCATGAGTACACAAAAAAGGCCGACAAAAAATCGGTCGGCCAAAAACTTAGACCTCACCATCAATCATCCCTCCTCAAAACCCTTGTAGATATTTTTTCTGGATTGAAAATATCGGAAATGCGATTATGGTCAAGGATTAAATTCTACTTTAATCCAAATACGTCATTTGTGAGGTTTGAGGCCACTTGCATTGTTCGGGGGCATTTGTCGCGCTTGCCCATTCCCGAATGACTTCCAGATCCCTTCTTTTTTCCTGCATTTTTTTCGCAACCCACTCAGGATCCCAGCCATCCAGTACTTTTGCTGTCAGTTCTTGCCGAATCGCCTGACATTCGCTGTCGTCCGCCCGATTGTACAATTCCTCTGGATCTTCGGATAGATTGAATAATTGCGGATCATAGCCGTGATAGTAAATCAGTTTCCAATCGCCCTGTCGAATCATGCGCTGGTAATGGCCTTCGTAGATACAGTATTCCGAAAAGGCAATGTCTTCCCATGTATCCACTTCACCGCGCAGCAATGACAACAGGCTGCGCCCGCGCGAATGGGGCAATTCGGGTGCGCCCAATGCGTCGAGCATGGTCGCATTTAAGTCCAATGCGCTGACGACGCGGTTATTGACCTGTCCCTTGGGCAGTGCATCGGGCCAGGAAATAATTGCCGGTACTCGAACGGATTCTTCGTAAAATGTTCGCTTCATCCACAATGCTTTTTCACCCACATGTTCGCCGTGGTCTGATGAATATACGATCATTGTGTTCTGTGTAAATCCATTCTTTTCTAATGCCTCCAAAAGTTGTCCGATCATGCGATCCATCGCCGTGACCAGTGCCCAGTAAGCTGCGCGAGCGCGCGTGGTGTCGGCATCGTCAATTTCTAAGAAACGGTTCCGGTTTCGCCACCATTCAAAAAAGGGATGCGACTCATCGCCTGTGGGTTTTGGATGTTTTGGTGGTGTAATCACGTCGATGTACTGGTCGTAATCCGCTTTTCGCGCAATATAAGGCGAGTGTGGTAACATATATCCCACATGCATACAAAAGGGGGTATCCGTTTGTCCGCTGCGTTTTCTTATGCCTTCTCGATTGATAAAATCAACTGCTGACGCTGTCACATCTTCATCGTGTACTTCGTAACTGCTCTGGCCCGCACCTGATTTTTGAACCGATTGGATTAAGTTGCTGGGGGCATCGCCTGTGCCCGGGTAATTCGAAGAATGATCTCCAACGGGACGATCCACATACCCGTGCAGTTGATCTGTGCCCAGGGCGTGCATGCGGCCTATGAGCACGGGGTGGTAGCCCGCCGCGCCCATTGCATGCGCGAGGGTTGGTCGTCCCGAATCCAGGATGTGATGGTTTGTCCATACTTCATTCTCATAAGGATACCTTCCCGTTAACATCGACATCCGCGATGGCGTGCATACAGGCGATGGACAATAGGCATTGTTAAATCTCACACCCTGTGCAGCGAGTGCATCCAGATGGGGTGTTTGAACGAGGGAATCGCCATAACAGCCGAGCACTTTTGGGCTGTGCTGGTCTGAGTGGATGTAGAGCAAGTTTGGTCGGGTCATGTTTGAGTCCTTTCACTGGTACACAGAAGGCAGGCAGCGGTTGCCCGTGCCTGCCATTATTTTCTCAATTAAGAGTGAGACAGCTATTTCTCACTTGCAGCCACTGTATTTACCAATCGGCCGATGCCCGAGATCTCAATTTCCACCGTGTCGCCTGGTTGCATATAGGTTCCCGTTGTATCGCCCACACCCGAAATTGTGCCTGTGCTGATCAGGTCGCCCGGTTCGAGTGTGATGATTGCCGAGATGTATTCGATAATTTTATCTACGGGATACAACATTTGTCCCGTGTTGTTGTGTTGCTTGCGGTCGCCATTCACATACGTGCTGATGTCGAGGGTGTGTGGATCTGTAATTTCGTCTGAGGTTACAATCCACGGTCCCTGGGGTGCAAAGGTGTCCAGCCATTTGCCGTTTAACCAGTCAAACCATTCATCTCTTGGTCGGCTATCCGTGCGCTTTTTGATTTGCAACATGCGCTCTGAGACATCGTTCATGACGGTATAACCCGCGACATAATCCAGCGCGTCTTCTGCCTGTACGCCTTTTGCTTCTCGGCCTATTACGACGGCCAATTCGCCTTCCCAATCTACGCCTCTTGCGATGGGGGGGATCAAAATTTGATCGCCCGGTCCAATTACTGTCGATGTTGGGGGCTTCATAAATACGCGCGGCGTTTCCTTGTCCTGAATTTGCATCTTGGTCGTGCCGCTTTCTTCAATGTGATCCTGATAATTCCCCGCCAGGCAGAATAATTTGCGTGGATTGGGGATTGGTGCGCTCAATTTGACGTCGCTGACGGCAAAGCTGGTCTCGCCATCCGGTGTGCCATTCAAACGCTTTTCAGCATCAGCCGCCGCCTGTTGTGCCGCAGACCGTCCTTCTGCTCCGGCTTCGAGAAGGGTCAGCATATCCGTGAAAAAGGGAGGGTTTTCCGATTGGGCTAATGCGCTGTCTGCTGCGGCGAGATCGACGATAATCGAATCATTTGCGACGACTGCGCCAATGGATTCTGCACCGCCGACTGAATAAGTTGCGAGTTTCATGTTTTCTCCTTGTGCGAATGCTCAATGACTGGTAAACGACAGTGGAAATGTCGGTTCTTGTGCCTGCTTTTGCGTGGGGGTTTCAATCTTTTGATGATAATATTCTTCGACGAATTGCGCCAGATTTTTGCTCGCCTCTTCAAAGACTATTTTGCCCTTTTCTGCGGTTGCCTTTTCCGCCTCGCCCATCACGCCAGAATCTGTATATTGACTCGTCCATTCAATGATTCCCACAGGTCCTCTGCTGAACAGATCGGTCCAGACAAATTTGGATCCTCGCTTGTTGGTCCTGGCGATTTCGCTCTTGATTTTATCCTTGCGTACGCTTTCTGGAGACAAATGGAGCAACATGGATGTTTCCAATTCGCCCGCATGCGAACATCCGCCGGGAAATACGCTCTCGCGCCATTCTTTGTCAAAGTCCGGATCGACCTTGAGCAATTGCCACCACGAGCAGAAAGCACAACTCGCGTCTGTTTCTACGATTGTGCGCCGGGCGACCATTTCGACCAGGTTGTGGTTGGAACCGTGTCCGTTGACGAGGATCATTTTTTTAAAGCCGTGATAGGCAAGGCTTTTGCAGATGTCCAGCAGGTACTGAATGAAGTGTTCGTAGTGTATATTCAGCGAGCCGGGAAAATCCATGACGTGGTGTACATAGCCATAACTCACGGGCGGTAGCACCAGGCTGTATTCCGGTTTTAAGCGCGCGCCTTCGGTCGCCACGGCATTGGCACATAGATGATCGACTTTCAGGGGTAAGTGATGCCCGTGTTGTTCGACCGCGCCGGTTGGAATAATCGGAATTTTTCCCATTTCCACCGCTTCGTTCACTTCGGGCCAGGTCAGTTCGTCAAATTTGTAGATATCTTTTACAGAGGCCATTTTTTTACCTTTCTAAGTGGTCACATGAGACATCGCCGCCACTATGGGCGGGCACAGGGGCACCGCCCCTACATTACCCGGAACTCGGCAACCACGTCTTCATCCAGATCCACGCCCAGTCCGGGTTGATCTGTCAGATGTAAGGCGCCATTTCGAAATACCATATCGTGTTGGGCCAGCTTTTGTGCCAGGGGAGATGGCGCTCGCGTATATTCTGTCAGCGGTTGTTCGCTCGCTGCGGCCCATTGGGCAGATGCTGCCAACAAGACGCCAGTGCCAAATGCGTGAGGCACGGCACGTGCCCCCGTCTCGTTCGCCAATTTTTCAATTGCCAGGCCGCCGGTAATCCCGCCTACGCGCCCCAGGTCGGGTTGTACAAAGTGGAGTTTGCCATTGTGCAACAAGTCGGCGTATTCGCTTACCAGAGTCATTGCTTCGCCTCCTGCAATTGGGATGGACGACCTCGTTGAGAGTTCGCCGTATCCCTGCACGTCAAATGGATGCAATGGCTCCTCGAGCCAGAATACATTGTATTTTTCAAATCGCGCCACGCGCTCCAACGCGGTTTCCGCATCCCACGCGCGACCGGCATCTACCATCAAATTTACATCTGGTCCCAAAGCCTCTCGTGCCGCTGCGACCAGTGCCTCGTCCAAATCTGCATCTGGTCCCATTGGCGCCCAGCCGTATTTTACAGACTGATAGCCCTGTGCCAAAAATGCGCTCGCGGATTCCTGTACCAATTCCGGACACTCGGGCCACAGGACACTCGCATAGACAGGCACTGCATCTGCCGCATCTTCTCGCAACAGCTTGCGCACGGCTTTGCCTTCGGCTTTGCCCCAAATATCCCACAGTGCCATGTCAATGCCACTCATGGCCTGTCGCGCCACGCCGCCTGGACCATACCATGATACGCCTTCGATCATGGCGTTGTGAATTGCGTCAAAATCCAGCGCGTCCATGCCGGTTATAATCGCTGATAGGCCATGGCGAAATGGCGCAGAGCGCGGTGCTTCAATTACGGCTTTGGCTACATAGGAACACGATACGACTTCACCCAATCCCGTTATGCCCTCATCGGTATGCACTCGCACGATCAGGCAGTCCTGAGTTCCATCTGCTGCCTCTACAACTTCTGGCAACCGCAGGTGAATGGCTTCAATATGGGTAATTTTCATTTGTTAGCTTTTTTGCAATACTCGCCACCGGTCGTACAATGGGCGCATTTCTTTTGGCAAAAATTCACGCACATTGTCCGCGAGCATCCACTTCAGACGCGGGTCCACTTCGGAGGGTTTACTATCTTTAGCGTACATACTCCAGCTTCCGGACAGGGTCAATCGCTCCACATCCTTTTTCATTACTCCGCGGTGAATTAAATTGCCAGTCCAAAACACGGTTTGCCCTGCTTTGAGAGGCACAGCATATTGGCCCGGAATATCGTCGTGGCGTTCTTCTAACAAGCACCTGCGCTCGTGGGCGGTGCGATACCTTTTGTGACTGCCGGGCACAATTTGCAGACAATAGTCATCCACCAGGGCGAGATGCCACCTCAAACCCCTTTGGGGACGATTCAAAATTTCCATTTCTACCCGATACGATCCGTCGCGTTCCTTACTTCCAAAATCCCGGTGCCAGCCAAAACCGTAATCCGCTTGATATGGATTTGTGAAGATGAGGGAGCCTCCCAATTGCAACTGCGTGCCCAAAAAAGCGCGCGTGTATTTCATTATGGGTTCTGACATTAGATACTCGGCAAATATCGGCTCGTTCATCTCGGGGGCAAATAACCCGCGTATTGCCCAGGGTTCTCCGTCTTCTGAGCGGTGTGTGTACAAATCCACTTCGTCTGAACGCACCTTTTGTTTAGCGCGAATCGCAGCCTCTAACAAGGGTTTTAGCATATCGGGATCGACGGCGTCATTGACAATAAAAAACCCCTGTTTTCTGTACTGCCGTTTCTCGGTGTCGCAAAACATGATCGCCTCCTTTCATGTGTGGCGCAATATAGGTGTGTTGCGTCGCAAATACAAAAAAAAAGCGCAGGGGTATTGCGCCAGACAAAGTAGAAAACAGTGGCAGGACAGTGTCATTGTGATATTTTAAGAGAGAATACAAAGTATTTTGAGGGCAAGCGATTGAAATGGAGGGAGATATGATTGGTCCGCGGTTGAGCGATGCAACATTTTTTAAGGCACTCGATTTGTCGCGTGCGGATATGGGGGCTGTAAAAAGGGCGGTAGAGATGCGAGATTGGACGGGTGCGCGGCGTGCGTTTGCAGAACACGTTCGCACGCGGGAATATCCGCGATGGTTTTCTGATTGGCGAAATCGGTCAGAGCCACAGGACCGGGATGCAGAGGTCGAACTGGTGCGCGTGGGAGATCGCGCGATCAGAGATGTTGATCTCGAAAAGGCTGACCGCATTGCGGCAAATACGCTGATGAGTTGCGATGTGGAAGAGGCGTTTGGAGATGTGATCAATTGGGAATTGGATCCGATCAATTACAGGGAATGGACGTGGCAGTTGTCGCGCCACCCGTTTTGGGTCACGCTGGGGCAGGCGTATTGGAAAACGGGTGATGAAAAATATGCCAGGGCATTCGGGAGACAGATGCGGCACTGGATTGAACATGTGCTGATGCCAGTGGGTGAGGATGGCAATACCTGGAAAGACGATGCAGAGATGGGTACGAATCGCACGAATTGCTGGCGCACGATTGAATGTGGGATTCGGATGGGACAGACGTGGCCTGCGGCGTTTTACTATTTTCTTTCGTCTGAAACATTTGGAGATGACGATGTGTGTTTGATGGTGAAGAGTATGGTCGAACACGCACGACATCTCACGTTATGGCCGCGCGGTGGCAACTGGCAGACGATGCAGGCCAATGGGCAATATCACGTTGGAGCATTGTTTCCCGAGTTTAAAGAAGCTGCAAGCTGGCGCGGGATTGCAATGCAGTCTTTGTATGAAGAATTGGATGAGCAGGTTTATCCCGATGGCGCGCAGATTGAGTTGTCGAGTGGATATCATCAGGTGAGTTTGCGAAATTTTGTGATGGCGCTCGCGATTGCGCGGTTGAATGATTTGTCTCTGCCGGAGGATTATATCGCAAAATTGGAGCGGATGTATCACTACGATCTGTATTTGGCTATGCCCAATTTGCGATTGCCCGCGCTCAATGACGGCGGCCAGACGGATATCGCGCCCTATATGCAGGGTGGGTTCAAATTTTTTCCAGAACGGACGGATTTTCAATGGGCGGGTTTTGGGCGCGCTGAAGGAACAAAGCCGCAAACCCTGTCGTGCATTTTTCCATACGCGGGGCATTTTGTTATGCGTTCGGGATGGGAACCGGATGATCTCTATCTCTTTTTTGACGGTGGTCCGTTTGGCTATGGGCATCAGCACGAAGATAAGCTGAATATCATGCTGTACGCACACGGTCGTGTGCATGTGGTGGATCCGGGGAATTATCCATACGATTCGTCGCAGTGGCGCACTTATGTGCTATCAACCCGCGCGCACAATACGGTGATGGTGGATGGGATGGAGCAGAATCAGCGCGGGAAGTCAAGAGAGGATTACGTGGTGTCCGAGCCGCTTCCGCATACGTGGATTTCAAATGAGAAATGCGATTATGCGTCGGCGAGTTACGATTTGGGATATGGGTCTGAGAGGGATCAGACGGTTACACATACGCGGTCGATTTTGTTTGTGAAATCCGAGTTCTGGATAGTGACGGATATTCTCAGGCCCTCGGATGAGGCGTCTCACATGTATGAAGCGATGTTTCATCTGGATGCGGATGATGCCGAGGTGCTGGCGAATGGGCGCGGTGTTATAACGAGAAACAGTGGGGGAGAGAGCAATCTGGGCATTTATGCCATTTCGACAAAGCCGATAGATGTGCGGATTGTAAGCGGACAGGAAGAGCCGGCCGTGCAGGGGTGGATTCCCCGAGGGGGACCCTATCAATGCGAACCTATTCCAACGGCAATTTTCAAAGTAGTGGGCGATGGTCCCACGTTGATGTCATACGTTTTATATCCCGTAAAAGCGGGTGAAGGATCTCCTGTAGCACATGTGGAATATATTCCCGCGGTGGGGGACAATGGGCGAGTTGCGATTGCCGGGCGGATTGCGTTGCGCGATGGCAGGGAGATTTATTTTGTGCAATCAGAAGTCGGCGAGGGGTGGATACGCGTTTCTGATGGGGAGACCGATGCCGAAGTTGGCGCGATGGAATTGGTCGATGGATGGGTAAATAAAATAGCTCTCGCAAATGGACAAATAGTGCGGGTATATGGACAGGAGATTCGGGAGGGGCAGATGGTGTAAGTTTATAGCTGTTTGATGTCGATGCCGCCGTTGAGGGTTTGGAGTTTGATATTCGGGCCATTTCCGCCATTGAGGTTGCCACGGAGGGACTTGCTAATGCGCCCGCCAACGCGCCCTTTGACTTCAATTGGAAATTCTGTATCAATATGGCCTATCGTACTTTTGGCCTGAATGTGACCTTGAAAGTCTGGGGGAAGGGATAGTTGCAACCGCCCGTTTACAGTTTCTGCACGAATGTCGTCCTGTATTTGCTCGGCAATTGCGATTTCAATGCTGCCATTCACGGTTTCGGCATTTACGCCGCCGATAATCTCAGTGAGATTGACTTTGCCGTTCACGGTTTCGACATCAATTGCGCCTCGCGTGCCATTGATTTTGATACTGCCATTCACGGTTTCGCTTTTCACATTGCCCGTGGTCGAGGGGATAGAAATACTTCCGTTGACGGTCTCGAGATCCAGGCGTACGCTTTGGGGGACTGTGATCGTATAGTTTACGCTTATATTCCAGTCCTTAAACAGGTTCCACTTGTTGTCGGGGCGTTGGGTGCGAATCTCTATACCGCTATCTGTTTCTTCAATTTCGATGGTGGTGGTTTCGAGTAGTTCTTCGGCGCCTTCTTCATCGCTCGCTTTTGCTTTTTTTACGGCGCGGACAAGGACCTGATCGCTCGTCCAGGTTTTAAGCGTGATTCCGCCATTGCGGGCGTTTACAGAGAGCTTTTTGCCAGGGGCAAAATCAAGGGTGTATTCGACGATTTCTTCGCGTTTTTCCGCGGCACTGGCCGGGAGTGTGAATAATGCGGCAAGAAAACATATAAAAAGTTGGCGCGAGATCATGGCAAGTCTCCCTATAAGCTGTAGGTTGTTAAACGCAACAATGGGGTATGGGATTAGACTCGTTCTTGTATTAAGGGTTTCGGATTTTTGGAATTGAAGTGAAACAATTTTGGGGCAGAACCCACTATTTTTAAGAAAAAGGGTTACATCGAGTCTTTCGAGAGGGGATATGGCTCCAGACAAGATGCGGCGACTTATCGTAGTGGGCACCTGCGGGTCGGGCAAGACAACTTTAGCGGCTGAGATCGCCCGGCGACTGCATGTCACTCACATTGAACTGGATGCTCTGCATTGGGGACCAAACTGGACACCGGTTGATCTCGAAGTTTTTAGGACAAATACAGAAGAAGCGCTGAAGAGTGACAGTTGGGCAGTGGATGGAAATTATAGCAAGGTGCGCGATATTGTGTGGTCACGAGCCGATACAGTGGTGTGGTTGCGGTATTCGCTTTTTGTCATTTACCGGCAGCTTATGCGGCGTACCTTGAGACGGGTGTGGTGTAAAGAGGTGTTGTGGAGTGGTAACAGGGAAGAGTGGCACAATGTGTTTGCACGCGATTCCCTGTTTTTGTGGGCAATAACTTCCAATCGCAAACACCGCCGCCGTTATCCGTTATTATTCGAAGAGTACGATCATTTGAAGGTTGTGGTATTGAATTCGCCCAGAGAAATGCGCCAGTGGCTACAAGAGACTTTTCCCGAGAAATAGAGGTTGGCAGTCAGCGGTATATCATGACGCCAAAAGCATTGACGGTTGGCGTTCTGGTCGTTGTTGCAGTGAATCTGTTGGCGCCGTTTTCCGAGTGGATTGTGCGATCTACGCTGTTGACGACCAATTATTTTCCGCTGGGGTTGGCGGCGTTGTTCATTTTTGTGGTTGTGGTTTTAAACCCGGTTTTGAAGGCAGTGAAGCGCGAGAAGGGATTGACGGGTGATGAATTGGGTGTGGTCTATACGATGCTTTTGGCGGCGGTATCGGTGCCCACTTATGGGGTGACCGGTTATGTGATTTCCGTGTCGGCTTCGCCCTTTTATTTTGCGACAACTGAAAATGGTTGGGGCGAATTTATACACGACTATGTGCCCCTGTGGGCCGTGCCCGGAGGCGGACGCGCAGTGGCATGGTTTTTTGAGGGTTTGCCGCCTGGCGCGAAAATTCCGTGGGAAGTGTGGATCATGCCGCTGTTCTGGTGGGGATCGGTGATTATCGCAACACTGATGCTTTGCACTTGTCTCATTGCGGTGTTTCGCAAGCAGTGGGTAGATAAAGAGCGGTTGAATTTTCCTCTGGTTGATGTGCCGCTGGCGATGATGGATGGCGCCGAAGATGGTCGAATTTTGCCAAAATTTATGCGTAGCCGATTGTTCTGGGTCGGCTTTGCCGTTGCCGCTGGCAAAATTGCGTGGAATGTGCCGGGTTACTTTTTTGAGGCCTGGCCGAGTATTCCCGCTATTCGATTGAGCATTCCGGGCGGGCAGGTTTGGCCGGGTATTTCGTCAAATTTCTCGCTACCTCTGGTGGGGATTACGTATTTTGTCAATGTGGATGTGATTTTCAGTGTGTGGTTTTTCAATTTGTTTAATATGGCTGAGATCGCGCTGTTTAATCGCACGGGGTTTACCATTGGCACATCAGAGGTTTATTCGGTGAGTCCAGCGGCGTTGGGATGGCAGGGATTTGGGGCGTTTGTGGCGATTGTGCTGGGCAGTATTTGGGTTGCGCGCGAACATTTGCGCGGGGTGTGGCGAACCGCGTTGGGACAAGACAATGGCGTTTCAGATGGCGATGAGATCATGGGCTATCGCACAGCGCTGATAGGAATTGCGCTTGGGGTCGTGTACATTCTTTTTTGGTTGACGCGCATTGGTATCCACCCCGGCGTGGCTTTGTTGCTTCTCTTTGCGGTTATTACGCTTTATCTGGGTCTGACGCGCATTGTCATTGAAGGCGGACTGGTTTTTGTGCGGGGACCTCTCGTGCCGCAGGCTTATGCGATGCATCTCATTGGTCCGGCGGATTTGACGGGTTCAACGATGACGGGGCTGGGGCTGTCGTATGGATGGGCGTGCGACCCCATTGCCACATTTATGCCTTTTGGCGCAAATGCCGCGCGCGTACACAGCGAGCGTCGATTTCCGCGAGGTGTTTATCTCACTGCGGTTGGATTGGCACTGGGTATCAGTCTGATTGTGTCTTTTTATTTTTCGCTCAAACTGGCGTATGCTTCGGGTGCATACAATTTTGGCGAGTGGGTCTTTCGCCGCGGGGGGCAGGTGCCTTATGATACGGTTGTGGCTAAAATTAAGGCGGCAGAGACGCTCAAATTTGGTCATTTTGCGTTTTTGGGTATTGGTGCGCTTGTGACGGTTTTGTTGACGTATTTGCGACATCGGTTCGCATGGTGGCGCTTGCATCCTATCGGGTTTTCAATTGCTTCTGTGGGACAAGTACGATGGACCCTGTTGTCGCTATTTGCCGCCTGGGCGATTAAAACACTTTTGATCCGCTTTGGCGGTTTGATGCTTTACAATGGCGCAAAGCCCTTTTTTGTGGGTCTGGTCGTAGGGCACTTTTCCGGTGCTGGTATATCGTTTATTATCGATGCGTTGTGGTTTCGCGGACATGGACACAGTTTGTATTTTTGAATAGGAGATTTGTATGAATGTAATTTGCATTTGTCTGGATACGTTTCGCGCCGATATTGTCGGGCCAAATCAGAAGCTGAGTTTTGTCGATACGCCGAATATGGATGCGTTTGCCGCAGAGTCCGTGGTGTTTGAACGGGCTTTCGGGGAATGCCAGCCGACGCTGCAGACGCGGCGGGGTTTGTTTACGGGGCGGCGCACCTTTCCCTGGCGATACAATTTTGATCGGCGCGGGCACTGGCATCACGCGCCTGGTTGGCACAAAATTCCGCCGGAACAAGATACGCTCGCTGAAATTCTGGTGGCGAATGGGTATATGACCGGGTTGGTCGCCGATACGTATCACATGTTTAAGCCGACGATGAATTATACGCGCGGATTTGTGACGTATGATTTTATTCGCGGGCAGGAGAGCGACAACTGGCGGTTTGGCACGCGGGAATCGATTGAAGATTTGTTGCGCCCGCATGTGCGTGAACCAATCAACTGGGGTCGGCATGTTGGGTTGATGCAGTACATGTTCAATCAGAAGTTTCGGCAACGCGAAGAGGATTACAGTTGTGCGCGTGTGTTTCGGCGTGCGGCAGATTGGTTGAGCGAAAATGCAAACAATGCGCCGTTTTTTCTATGGATTGATTCTTTTGATCCGCACGAACCATGGGATCCGCCGCGGGAATATACGGATCGGTATATGCCCGATTGGGATGGGAAGGATTTTATTACACCCGGGGCTGGAAATGAAGGCGATGGGGTGAGCGATGCGGAGAGAGAACGGATCAAGGCGCTTTATTTTGGCGAGGTCACGCTGGTGGATCGCTGGGTGGGGCACTTGCTGGATCGGGTCGATGATCTGGGTTTGAAAGGCGATACGATTGTGATGTTGATGTCAGATCACGGCACACAGGTACTGGATCACGGGCAATTTGGCAAAGGGGCTGATCGCCTGCATCCGTACAACACGCGGTTGAACTGGATGGTACGACATCCCGATGTGTGCAAGCGCGTTTCGGGTTTTGTTCAGGCACACGATTTGTTGCCCACTGTGTTGGGCTTGCTGGATATTCCCTGCCAAGCGGTGGATGGCACAGATGTCTGGCCGCTGGTGACGGGAGAGATGGATGCTGTGCGGGATCACGTTGTGATTGGCTGGGCCAGTTTTTCAACCGGGCCAGCCACGGGCAGGGTATCGGTGCGCGATGATCAGTGGAATTATACGGTGAGTTTGAATGATGTGAACAATGAAGAACTCTTTGACCTTGCAGCCGATCCCGATGAGAATACCAATGTCGCCGCAGATCATCCCGATGTGGTGGTTTTACAAAGATCGCGCATCCAGGCGGTGATTCACCAACCCCTGCCCGCTACGTTTAACGAAGTGTGCGACAACGCGCCCTCACCGAGTGCCCTGTTTGTGCAGGGGAGAAGAAGAATGGGTTAAACCACCACGGGATCACTGTTCTTTGCGGCTTGCCAGGCGCGCCAGTCGTTGAGGAAGCGTTCCAGACCGATGTCGGTTAAGGGGTGTGCGAGTAATTTGCTCAATACATCGGGCGGGAGGGTCGCCACATCTGCGCCAGCGAGGGCGCATTCGACGACGTGTTTGGGCGAGCGCAAACTCGCGGCCAACACCTGGGTGTCAAATCCATAATTGTCGTAAATCTGGCGGACTGTGCTGATCAGCTCCATGCCGTCTTGTCCCAAATCATCCAGGCGGCCGATGAATGGGCTGATATAAGTTGCGCCTGCTTTGGCGGCCATCAGTGCCTGATTTGCGGAGAAGCAAAGGGTTACGTTTACGCGAATCCCTTCATCCGAACACGTTTTGATCGCTTTTAGACCATCTGGCGTAATCGGAATTTTCACCACTACCTGTTCGTGGATTGCAGCATTTCGGCGCGCTTCGGCGATCATGCCTTCGGTGTCGGTGCTGACTACCTCGGCACTTACCGGTCCATATACAATTCCGCAAATTGCGCGAATGATGTCTTCAAATTCTCCCTCTTCCTGCGACATAAGAGAGGGATTTGTCGTCACGCCATCCAGCACACCCATGGCCTGGGCTTCGCGGATTTCGTCTAAATTGGCTGTATCGATAAAGAACTTCATGTATGCCTCCTTTTTAAAATACGCGCTCGACCAAAAATGAACACATTTCTTTGAGTACTTCTCTCGATTCCGACGGGGGCAACTGAGCGAGGCGCGCGTCTGCAGATTCGGCGCGCGTCTGGCAAGCCCGTTGCGCTTTTTCAATTGCGCCATATCTTCCCATCAAGTCAATTACCCACTCGACGTCTTCTTGCGATGTTGCATCTCGATCTCGATCCAGGATTTCGCGCACTTTTTGATTTTCTTCTGGCGCACAGTGGTTGAGCAAATCAATGACCATCAAGGTGCGCTTGCCCTCGGCGATGTCCCCGCCGCGTTCTTTGCCATACCCTCCGGATGTGGTTGTAGGTGCCAATGTTGCATCGGTATCTTCAACGACGATGTTGAGCAAGTCATCGCGAATTTGAAATGCAACAGCTATGGCTTCGCCAAAATCGCCAATCGCCCGCTTCATGTCATTGCCAGCACCCGCAATAATCGCGCCCATAGTACAGGGACCGCGGCCGCTATACCATCCCGTTTTGCGCCGCAGCATGTCAACAAAATCGCGTACATCGGGAATGACTTCGGCATCAATCCAGCCGATATCCAATGCCTGTCCCTCAAATGTTGTTTGTGCGCCCTGGATCATTTCACGAAGCAAATCGAGCGTTGTTGTTTCTCCTAAAATTTCGCGATTTGCCTGCAATATTTCAAATACTTTTGAATAAAGCGCGTCGCCCACGTTAATGCTCAGTGGAATCCCGTGTATCAGATGCAAACACGGTTTTCCGCGCCGCATTAAAGAGGCATCCTCTATATCGTCGTGTACCAGGGCAAAGGACTGAAATAACTCAAAAGCAGCAGCCGTTCGCAACCCTACATTGGGATCGCCCCCAAATGCTTCAATGCCCAGTAGCACCAGTGCCGATCTGAACCGCTTGCCACCGCGCTGGGGATAATCGCGCATAGGTGCGTACAAAAAATCAACTGGATCTTTATCTTTGGGTAAGAACTGATACATTTCCTCGTCGATACGAGGCACCCAGGTTTCCAAATAGTTTTTTAATCGCGTTTCCATTTATCGCTTAAATTCCTTTACTTTTTTGCGAATTTTTGCCTCGACATTTGCCGATAGTGGCCGAACGGGAATTTTTTCATCGCTGTGAGTAGCAACATCACCTGCGATGGATATTTCAAGACGCGGATGTTTGGGTACATAAGGTTCTTTTTCCAGCATGGCATGTAACAAGACGAGGGCGGCTTCTTTGTCGGGAATCGTTCCCCGCGTATTGCCATCGTTGCCGGGAGGCAATGGCGCGCCCACACATGACGGACACCCCGCTTCACATTCGCATTCAGATACGACCATCCAGCAGGCTGTTATGACATCTTCGATCATCTCATAAGCTTTTTCCGAAAAACCAATGCCTCCCGGATGCCGGTCATATACAAATGCGGTTGGACGCCCCGTATTGGAGCTATCTACCGTTGTGCCAATATCCATGACATCGCACATTGCAAACAGGGGGAGTACTTCTCCCATTACATTAGCAATGCCTTTGAGTCCTTCAGATGGCACGCGGCGATGTCGGCGACACTGGTTCAGCCCTTCCTGGGGCGGTACGATCCAGCAGGCGGCTGTATCGAGCTTGCGCTCTGGCAAATCGAGATTTTCCCAGCCAATGCTGTCGCGGTCTTCGAATTTTACTTTTTTAAACATCGTTACCAGTGACGAGACTGAGACGTCGCCAAAATATACGTCACTGACGCGCCATGTGCCCGATATTTCGGTATCATTTACGACAATACTCGTCTCATCAACTGCCTGGGTATAATAATCCAGTGCTTTTTGACTTACCCGCGCAATTTTGCGCTCTGTGTCGAGTTGATCGACAAAGTACGTCTGCCCATTGTGTAAATATACAGCGTGTGTATGTATCTGAAAAAACGCGCTGATTTCATCAAGGGAACCGATTACCTGCGGGTCACTTTCTGTCTCGTCAATAATAGTATAAGTCAGATCGCTGATATTGCGTAGCCCAACCTCTGCTGCGGGATATCCCGATTGGCTGTAAAACCACTGTCCATTGAGTTGGCGCGCCATGCCTTCATCTGACAGGATCTCGAGCAGCGCACCTGTAAATTCTCCCATTACTTCGCCTTCTTCGCCCCGCACGGGCAATTCGCGCAAAGCACACCGCAGATGTCCCACGACGAGATGCGGATTGTTGGGATCAATGGTCGCGTGTTCGGGCGATTGTCCGAAAAAGTAAGCCGGGTCGCGCATCAAAAATTGATCGATGGGGGCGTTGTGCGCCACAAAGACCACCAGCGATTCTTCGGACTGCCGCCCAGCACGCCCAGCTTGCTGCCACATGCTGGAAATACTGCCCGGATATCCCACAATTAACGCGGCATCCAGGTCCCCAATATCAATGCCCAATTCCAGGGCGTTGGTACTCACCACGCCGAGCAACTCACCTTCAAATAACTGTCGCTCAATTTCTCGCCGTTCTGCAGGCAAATATCCGCCGCGATAAGCCCGAATTGCGCCTGCCAACCGCTGGCTTACCAGTGATAGATCTTCTTGCACATAGCGATAGATCACTTCTGCGGATGTGCGCGCTCTCACAAACGCAATGGTTTGCACTCTGTTGTGGATGAGTTTGCCGAGCAACCAGCGCGCCTCGGTATTTGAACTGCGCCGATCGCTCGTGGTGCCTTCCAGAAAAGGCGGATTCCAGAACGCAAAATGGCGTTTGCCTCTCGGGGAGCCATCCCGATCAATCAGGCACATCGGCTGTCCAGTCAATGCTTCGGCGTGTTCTTTGGGATTTGCTATGGTCGCCGAGCAGCACACGAATTGCGGGGGCGTGCCATAGTGCGCGCAAATTCGCATCAGGCGGCGCAATACATTGGCTACATGCGAGCCAAAGACGCCCCGGTAAGTGTGTATTTCGTCGAGTACCACATAGCGCAAATTCTGAAAAAAACGCGCCCAGCGCGGGTGGTTGGGCAATACGCCCTGATGCAACATATCGGGATTGCTCAGAATTACCCGTCCTTCTTCGCGCAGTGTTTTTCGCTGGTTGGACGGCGTATCCCCGTCGTAAGTGCCCAGGGAAAATTTCAATTGTTCGTTTAATTCGCCAAACCGCGCCAGTCCACGCGCCTGGTCCTGCGCCAGTGCTTTGGTCGGAAAGAGATAAAGCGCGGTCGCCTGCGGGTCGGATAGCAGGGCTTCCAGTGTGGGTATCTGATAACACAGAGTTTTTCCACTCGCCGTTGCCGTTACTATCACTACGTCTTCACCGCGCGTCAGAGCGGCCAGAGCATCGGCCTGATGCGTATAGAGCCTATCAATGTCCTGCTGTTTCAAGGCGCCGGAGATTGCGGGATGCAGCGCGCAGTCATCATCATCGAATTTAGCTTCTTGCGCGGGTATGGCTTCTATATGGGCTACCTGACCGGCATACCCATAGTCGCGGCGAACATGCGCGCTAAATGGATTAAAATTCATCATGCGGGAAGGGCTGCTGAATTCCAAAGGGTGAGAGAAC
>JAPOXY010000063.1 GCA_026706845.1 Gemmatimonadota bacterium | reverse complement strand
CCTGTTCAGTGCCCCTTGCAAAATTTTGAGAGGCAATAAATACTTATAGCGCATCTTGCGGCGAAATTGTGACAGCGTTGGATAGGTCCACGGCGTCACCGCAATGGGTTTGCCATTGCGATCTCGCATTGGATTATTCACAAAATACTCGTACACATACCGGGCAACCTCACCCATCTTCACCGGATTCTTTGCACTTGTCGTCACATGATAAACCTTCAAATCGGTATTTTCACGTATGAAAGGCAAAACACCGATAATCACATTGATAATAATATCCACGGGAATAATGTCTAAAATCGCTTCGGGGCGTGCGGGAAAATCCGTCAAACGCCCCTTGCCGTAGTGTGCAATAAGCGGATCGGCCACTTTTAGCCCCTCCAGCCATCCCGGCTCTGGATCGGACAAACTGCTCTCAATAATAGAAGGGCGCACGATCACCGTTGGCAAATCGCCCCGGGCCCTGGCAATCATCTGCTCGCCCATGGCTTTGGTAAAAGAATAACTGTCGTGCCAGCCCAACTCTCGCCCACGCTTTATACCGCGTGTCACCATCCGTTCCCGCACCCAGCGCTGGCGCAAAGCCTCCAACTGATGCTCCCGCCGATGCGCTGTAACGCGCTTGCCCCGGTCCTGTCGGTCAAGCAACCGCGTAAATTCCGAAAATCGCTCGGGACTCCGCGACGCCACCTCTACCTCGCGGCTATACGCCAGAATATCTTCAATTTCCGAATCCAGACTATAATCGGGCGCGCGACCATTTCCCATCTGTTGTGCCACAGTTTGATCGGGCACGGGCGCGTCTTCAGAAATGATCCTCTTTTGCCGCCCATTGACATAAGCCGTTGAAACATGCACGAGCACAGCATCTCGACACGCCCTGGCAAATTCGACCACGCGCCTGGCCCCAAGCGTATTTTGCATCAGCGCCGTATCCAGTGGCTCGTCAAAAACCACATTGGCTGCGCTGTTAATCACAATATCGACTTCACGGGTTAACCGCGCATATATCTCGGCGTCCATGCCGAGGTGGTCTTGTGTTAAATCGCTCGGCACTGCAATGACTTTTTCGCGCATCACAGCATCAAAACGATCCCCGAGTTCTGCGCGCAATCGCGCAAAGGCACTGGATTGCAAAATCTCCTTTTGCAGCCGGTCTTCGGCACTAATGGGCTTGCCCCCTCCCCGCCTTTGGGGGCGCACCATAAGATAAATGCGCCCAACATCTGGCACCTGGGAAAGGATTTTTTCCACCAATCCCTTGCCCAAAAAACCCGTTGCACCCGTAATAAAAAGAACCTTGTGGTTCAAAAATGGGATAACGACACTCATAACAAAGACTCCGGCATTCCAAAAAAATTAAAACGCAACAGCGCTAAAAACCGCCTTCCCAATTAAAGGCGACCATTGGACTTGTGTCAACCTCTTTCTCGCGCAGTTCACAAGCGCAAATCCTTATCAAAAATGGGGTTGACAAAAAAATGATCAACTCCTATCTTGTCCATCTTCAAGCCGATCTAAGCCGTATTTCTCACATGGAATTTTATGCATGGAACGCACCTTGCTCATCGTCAAACCCGACGCTGTTGCACAAAATGTAATCGGTGAAATCATCCGCCGTCTCGAAGAAAAAAACTTTCGGATTGTAAACCTAAAAATGGTTCGCCTCACGCGCCAACAGGCCGCCGAGTTTTATGCAGTACATCGCCAACGGCCTTTTTACAACGACCTGCTCGATTTTATGACCTCTGGCCCCTGTGTGCCCATGGCACTCAATCGAGACAATGCCGTTGCATTTTTGCGCGAAGTCATTGGCAGCACCAATCCCGAAGAAGCCGCGGAAGGCACCATTCGCAAAGACTTTGCAACCGATATTCAAAACAATGCCGTACACGCCTCGGACTCACTGGAAAACGCGGCCAAAGAAGTGGCTTTCTTCTTTGGCTAAACGCAGTCAGCTACCCTATGAAAATCGACCTGAGAGATATACAGGAAGGCGAAACCGAATTTGCGTTTGAAGAAACGCCAGCCGACCTGCACATTACCGAAGAAGACACCCAATTTACAGGTGCCATAAACACCCGTCTCGTCGTGTACAAATACGGCGACTCGCTCTCGGCCAAAGGGCAAACCACCTGTCTGGTGCGCCCCGAATGCGCGCGGTGCCTGGAACCCATCGAATTCCCCATCGCCATCTCATACACATTCGTCTTTCAAAAAGGTCGTCCCGACCAGATGGACGATGACGATGATGAAACGCTGATTTGGCTCAATGAAGAACCCGGCGAAATAGACCTGGGTAATGACGTAAAAGATTACATTTTGCTCGAACTACCCATGATTCCAACATGCGCTGCATCTCCTTCTGGCCCTTGTGAACGCTATGAACAAGATCCCCACGAATTGCTGGAATACGAGCGTGAAAAGAGCCACGATCCACGTTGGGATGCACTCCGCGCACTCAAAGAAAGCGAACAGTAAACAGAGCATCAATTAAAAAGGAATATCCCATGGCTAATCCCAAACGAAAAAGTTCAAATTCTCGCACCGGTAAACGCCGTGCCAATTGGAAACTGCGTCAACCCACCTTTAACGAATGCCCCAACTGCGGGCAGCAAAAAATACCCCATCGGGTCTGTGGAAATTGCGGTTATTACAATGGGCGCGAAGTTATTGAAACCGACGGCTTTTAGTTTGGTCTAATGTCGCGCAGACTTTGAGGAGCAGAGTAATTATTATGTATCCCCTTACAGCCACCATCAGCGGGGTGGGGCACTACGTACCAGAACAAAAGCTGACCAATGCCGACCTCGAAAAAATGGTCGATACATCCGACGAGTGGATCACATCCCGCACAGGCATCAGAGAACGCCGCATCCTCGACGAGGGATTGGGCACATCTTTCATGGCTCTAAAATCTCTGGAATCCATTCTGCACAACAAAGGACTCGATGCCAGAGATATCGACCTGATCATCGTCGCGACCATCACGCCCGACATGGTATTTCCGTCATCAGCCTGTCTGGTACAGGACCAAATTGGCGCCACAAATGCCTGGGCTTTCGACCTATCGGCAGCTTGCAGTGGTTTTCTATATGCTCTAATGGTGGGAGCGCAATTTGTTGAAACAGGCGCACACAAACGCGTAGTCGTCATTGGAGCCGACACAATGAGCAGCATCACAGACTATACCGATCGCGAGACCTGTGTGCTCTTCGGCGATGGCGCGGGCGCGGTTTTACTCGAACCCGGCGAACCCGGTTTGGGACTTAAAGACTTTATCCTCTATTCTGATGGCAGCGGCGTAAAATATTTGCGCCAACCCGCTGGCGGCAGTCTGCTTCCGGCCTCTCGTGAAACCGTCGATAAGAAAATGCACTATATTTATCAAGATGGTCGCGAAGTTTTTAAATTTGCAGTTCCCAAAATGGCCGAAGTTTCCGCTCAAATTCTCGAACGCAACGGCCTTGTCGGCAAAGACATCGCGCTTTTTGTACCGCATCAGGCCAACAAGCGCATTATCGACGCATGCGTCAAACGCACGGATATACCCCAAGATCGCGTTGTGGTCAATATCGACCGCTATGCCAACACCTCGGCTGCCACCATTCCCATTGGCCTATCTGAAGCGGTCAAACAGGGCCGCCTCAGCCGCGGTGACAATGTGCTGCTCGCCAGTGCCGGTGCGGGATATACCTGGGGCAGCACCCTGCTAACCTGGGCTTATTAAATGACAAAAAAAGCTTTCCTATTTCCAGGGCAAGGCTCCCAATCTGTTGGTATGGGACACGACCTGTACAGGACCGCACCAGAAGCACACAAAATTTTTGATCTTGCCGACGACGTGCTCGACATAGAAATCAAATCATTCTGCTTCAACGGTCCTGCCGAGTCACTCAAACAAACCGCAGTCACACAACCGGCAATTTTTGCCCACAGCATTGCCGCCCTTGAAGTGCTCAAAAGCCGGGGGATACACCCCGACCTCGTGGCTGGACACAGTGTCGGAGAACTCGCCGCTCTCGTTGCGGCAGGTGTCATGCGCATCGCAGACGGCTTTCGGGTCGTCAGCGTTCGCGGACATGCCATGCAAGTCGCAGGAAAAATTCGACCAGGTGCCATGGCTGCAGTACTCGGTCTCGACGACGACGTAATGATTCAGCTTTGCGATGATCTCAGTTCTTCGGGCCATGTCACAACAGCCAATTTTAATTGCCCCGGGCAAGTGGTCCTATCTGGCGAGGAAAACGCCGTTGACGAAGCACTCGAAAAAGCCAAGGCATTGGGAGCCAGGCGGGCCGTGCTATTGCCCGTAGGCGGCGCATTTCACTCGGCCCTGATGCAGCCAGCCATAACAGCACTGACCGACATACTCGACGATGTGCCATTTGCCCAGGCGCAAATCCCCGTGATCCCCAATGTCACGGCTGAACCCACACGCGACCCGGCTCTGCTCAAAGACCTGTTGATCGAGCAAGTTATTTCGCCGGTTCGCTGGACCGAATCCATGCAACAACTCATTGCAGAAGGCATGACCGAGGCTCTCGAAGTGGGGCCAGGCAATGTGCTCAAGGGTCTCATGCGCCGAATTAACCGAAATATTCCAGTTCACGAAGCCGGCACATTGGAAGCTATTGAACAACTTTAGAGTATTCAACTGACAGGTAACTATACTCATGAACCGACTCACAGGTAAAACAGCCCTTGTAACGGGCGGATCTCGCGGCATTGGCGAGGCCATTGCCCTGCGCTTCGCGCGCGAAGGAGCCAACATTGCCGTATGTGCCAGCCAAAGTACAGAAGCTGCTGAAGCTGTAGCCGAAAAAATCCGCGCACAAGGCCGTGAAGCCCTTGTACAACAGACCGATGTCTCCAATGCCGAATCTGTTGAAGCCCTTGTCGAGACCGTCCTCGACACCTGGGGCAAAATCGATGTACTCGTCAACAATGCGGGTATCGCCCGCGACAATTTGTTGATGCGTATGAAAGAAGACGAGTGGGATGCAGTTCTTGACGTCAATCTCAAAGGTGCGTACCATTGTATCAAAGCCGTCACCCGTCCCATGATGAAAGCGCGAACTGGTCGCATCATCAATGTCTCATCGGTCGTGGGACTTCTGGGCAATGCCGGGCAGATCAATTATGCCGCATCCAAATCGGGTCTTATTGGCCTGACCAAATCCGTAGCCAGAGAATTGGCCAGCCGCAATATTACGGCCAACGCCATTGCGCCCGGTTTTATTCCAACGGACATGACCGCCAAACTCAACGCCAAAATACAAGAACAGTTGATCGAACAGATTCCACTGGGCAAACTCGGCAGCCCCGAAGATGTCGCTGCTGCCGCAGCCTTTCTCGCCTCTGACGACGCGGCCTATATTACCGGACAGGTGCTCGTTGTCGATGGCGGAATGGTGATGTAAATAATCACTACACACTAATCACGGAGGGCTTTACATGACCGATGATATTAAACAAAAAGTTACCGACCTGATCGTTGATCAACTCGGCGTCGATGCCGATAGCGTCAATGCCGACGCCCATTTTATTGACGATCTGGGCGCAGACTCGCTCGACACAGTCGAACTGGTCATGGCTTTCGAAGAAGAATTTGACATGGAAATATCCGATGAAGACGCCGAGAAGCTCGAAACAGTTGGCGACGCCATCGCATACTTAGACGAGCGTCTGGATTAACTCGGAAACTGGAGGCTGGAACCAATCTCCAGCCTCCAGGAGGTCATTTAGTGAACAGACAACGCAGAGTGGTCATCACCGGCCTGGGTACACTCGCCCCCAATGGCAATACCACGGAAAGCTATTGGGAAGCATTGTGCAATGGACAAACAGGTGTTGGCCCCATAACAAAATTTGACGCCACTGATTTCCGCGTGCAGTTTGCCGCCGAAATCAAAAACTTTGATCCAGCGCACTTTGGCATTGACAGTCGAAGCCAGCGGCGCATGGATCTCTTTACACAGTATGCCATTGCATCATCTGTACAGGCTGTAGAAAATGCAGGTCTCGATATCAGTAATGAACAGCCCGAACGCATCGGGGTTGTATTTGGCTCGGGCATTGGCGGCATCCAGACTTTTGAGAATCAGCACGAAGCCTATCGCAAAGATGGTCCAAGACGCATCAGTCCGCTTTTTGTACCCATGATGATCCCCGACATGTCCGCAGGTCAGGTATCCATCCACCTCGGTGCCAAAGGCCCCAATTATACCACCGTCACAGCTTGCGCCTCGGCAGCCCATGCCATTGGCAACGCAGCCCGCGAAATTTGGGACGACGAAGCCGATGTCATGATCACAGGGGGGGCAGAAGCTGCCATTACCCCAATGTCAGTCGGTGGATTTGCCGCAGCGCGAACGCTTTCAACCCGCAACGATGCCCCAACGCAAGCCAGTCGTCCCTTTGACGCAGACCGAGATGGATTTGTAATTGGCGAAGGCGCTGGCGGGCTTGTTCTGGAAGAACTCAAACGCGCAACACAACGGGGTGCCACTATCTATGCCGAAGTTGTAGGAACTGGCTACACTGGCGATGCCTATCACATTACCGGTATGGCACCTGGCGGCGAGGGGGGTGCCCGCGCCATGTGCCGCGCCATGCGACAGGCGCAGATCAATCCCGAAGACGTGTCTTATATCAACGCACACGGCACATCAACACCTGTGGGCGATCCGGCAGAAACAGCCGCCATCAAATCCGTATTTGGCGACCGGGCCAAAAAGCTCGCCGTCAGTTCGACAAAATCCATGACCGGACATCTTTTGGGAGCTTCGGGTGCGATTGAAACCATCGCAGCAACCCTATCAGTTCACCACAATGTAGTACCGCCCACGATCAACTATGAAACACCCGATCCAGAATGCGACCTCGATTACGTACCCAATGAAGCGCGAGAAATACCCGTTGAAATCGCCATCAGTAACTCTTTTGGCTTTGGTGGTCACAACGCAGTACTCATCCTGCGTAAGTTTCGCAACTAACGAGACCATACATGCTACGCGAATTGAAAGGAGGCGGTTTTATCCGACTCGGAACCGTCTTACAAACGATCAGACGCTGGTCCGCAAGCGGCAGGGTGCGTTCCCAGGAAGAACTCCAACGCAAACTCGGTTACACCTTTTCCAATACCGCTTTACTCGAACAAGCCCTTAAACACCGGTCCCATGTTTACGTCACCCAAGAAGGCAGCATTGCTTCCAACGAACGCCTGGAATTTTTGGGCGACGCAGTGCTCGATCTCATTGTGACAGAACATCTCTACAATCAGTTCAAAAAGAAAAGAGAAGGCGAACTCACACAGATCAAGTCTCTGCTCGTCAGCAAGGTCGTTCTGGCCGAAAAAGGCCGCAAAATCCAACTCGGAGAATATCTCTATTTGAGCAAAGAAGAAATCTCATCTGGCGGGCGCCAACGCACCTCAATTATCGGAGATGCTTTTGAAGCGCTCTTAGGTGCGATTTACCTCGATGGCGGGCTTGAGGCTGCTCGCTCATTTGTCGAACGCACAATTCTAACCAATGTTGAAGAAATCCTCGCCGACGGCAACTATCTCAACTTCAAAAGCCTGCTTCTCGAACACACGCAAAGTACGGGACAGGGCCATCCGCGATATCAGCCCATATCCGAAGAAGGTCCAGATCACCGAAAAATTTTCTTCATCGAAGTAACCCTTCAGGGCGATCGATTGGGCGAAGGACAGGGGCGTAGCAAAAAAGAAGCCCAACAGATGGCCGCAAAAGACGCGCTCAGACATCTGGGCCTGCACTAACCGTGACACAATCTAATCCCCCCACATGGCGTTTCCTGAATACCCAACATGGAAACGCCTTTTTTAATATGGCAGTAGATGAAGCCCTCGTGCGATCAATAGCAACAGGTGCTCAGCCCGCCTTTCGCGTTTATGGGTGGCAACCACCCGCGGTCTCCTTTGGGTATGCCCAGCGTATCAGCCGCGAAGTCGATGTCCAAAAAGTGCGCGAGCGCGGTATCGACATTGTCCGTCGTCCCACCGGTGGTCGCGCTGTCTTGCACTGGAACGAACTGACCTACAGCGTTGTCTGCCCTGCCGACAATCCCGTAATGGGGGGCAATATCAACGAAGCCTATCGCAAAATCAGCGAGGGTCTCCTGGCGGGTATTCGCGCTCTCGGCGTCGATGCAACCTTTGAATCCCGTCGCCAAACACAGCCCTCACCGCGCGGTAAAGAACTCACCGCGCCCTGTTTTACCAGCACGGCGCAATACGAAGTCAAATTTAAGGGGCGCAAACTTATCGGCAGTGCGCAGCAGCGCATCGGCACAATGCTCTTGCAGCACGGATCGCTCCTGCTCGGCGCAGAACACAAACAAATCGCCGACCTTCTGCCCGGCGACAAACCAGGCCTGCAAAAGCGTTTTGCAGGCGAACTCGACCGCCACACCACCTCGCTCTCTGAAGCCCTCGCATACCCCATCAATTTCGACACAGCGGCCACAGCCATCCGGCAAGGCATTCAAAATACCTTTAACATCCAGCTTGTTGAAACCACACTCAGCGAAACCGAAATCGCCGAAACCCAGCGCCTCATCGCCGAAAAATACGCAACCTATGAATGGAATGACAAGTATTGACGCTTCAAAAACCTGGACCTCACATCCCCTGCGCGAAGAGCCTTTGGCAAAATCTGTTTTACTCGTACTCATCATCCTGGGCGTCGCGTTTATTGTCGGCGTGAGCTTTCAGAGCATCACCTTCGCCTTTCTTTCACTCGTATTGCTCACCGCGGCGATGACCCGTTATTTTTTTCCAACGCACTATGTTCTCAATGATCGCGGTTTTACCATTTCACATATCGGTACGCACAGGCAATATTTATGGACAAATTTTCGCCGCGCCGCACATCATCCCGACGGCGTCTTCTTAAGTCCTTTTGCCAAACCGCATCGCCTCGACACATTTCGCGGTCAATTCCTGCGTTCGAAAAATCCCTCAGAGATCTACCATGTCGTCCAAAAACACATCAATATTGACCCGGCTTAAGAATTACTGCGCCCATGCCTTTGCCGTCTCCCCCCCCGAAAGTGCCATCACCAAAGAAGACGAAATCCTCGCCGAAAAAGCCGCCGCCTTCATCGTGAAGCGCAGACTCACAGCACCTGCTATTATGTTACTTGAAACCGGACGACCCTTTAACTATATTGGCAGCCAACTTTTGACTTTTTTGTCGCCCTTTGTATCCATCATCTTTTCTTCAACAGCCGAGTTTGACCGCTTCACGCGCTTTCTGGAAAAGCGAGAAAGCATTCCCTGCCTCATTCGCCATATTGAAACCCTGGAAAACAAAAACCATGGATAAACTCGACGTCATCATCGCTACCGATTGCGGCAGCACCACGACCAAAGCCATCCTCATAGAAAAAAAGGGCGATGTCTATCGCCAAACCTATCGAGGCGAAGCACCTACCACAGTTGAAGCCCCCTATGAAGACGTCACGCGCGGCGTACTCAACGCCATTCAAGAAGTCGAAGAACTCTCTGGCAGGCAAATTCTCGACGGCGAAACCATCATCACACCCGCGCAGGACAATCTCGGGGTTGACATCTACATTTCTACCAGCAGCGCAGGCGGCGGTCTGCAAATGATGGTCGGCGGCGTCATTCAGGCCATGACAGGCGAAAGCGCGCAGCGTTGCGCCCTCGGCGCAGGCGCAATTGTCATGGACATTCTCGCGTCCAACGACGGGCGGCAGCCCCACGAAAAAATCGAACGCATTCGCCAGTTGCGCCCCGATATGGTACTCCTTTCGGGCGGCACAGATGGCGGCACCGTTTCGCACGTCGTCGAACTGGCCGAATTTATCTCCGCAGCCGACCCCAAACCGCGATTTGGATCGGGATATCAACTGCCCGTCATTTACGCGGGAAACAAAGATGCCGCGCCGGAAATCGAACGCACCCTGGGCGACAAAACAGCCCTCACCACCACGGAAAACATCCGTCCCACGCTCGAAGAAGAAAATCTCGGACCGGCTCGCCACGTGATCCACGACCTCTTTCTCGAACACGTCATGGCGCAAGCCCCCGGCTATCGAAAACTCATCTCCTGGACAGGCGCGCCCATCATGCCCACACCTGGCGCAGTTGGCCTCATGATGCAAACCGTCTCCAAACAACAAAATATCAATGTCGTGGGCGTTGACATAGGCGGCGCCACCACCGACGTATTCAGCGTCTTTGACGATATCTTCAACCGCACGGTATCTGCCAATCTCGGCATGTCCTACAGCGTATCCAACGTACTCGCAGAAGCGGGCCTCAACGACGTCATGCGCTGGGTACCTTTCAAAATCGACGAAGCCGACCTGCGAGACCGCATCAAAAACAAAATGATCCGCCCCACCACAATTCCGCAAATGCTCGAAGAACTTCAGGTCGAACAGGCCATTGCCCGCGAAGCCCTGCGCCTGGCCTTTGTTCAGCACCGCGCACTGGCCGTGGGTCTCAAAGGCGTACAGGCAGAGCGCACTCTGTCCGATGTATTTGACCAATCCGCAGGCGGCGAAAGCCTCATCAAAATGCGCGACCTCGACCTCCTCGTAGGAAGCGGCGGCGTTCTATCTCACGCCCCGCGTCGAATGCAAACAGCCGCCATGCTCATCGACGCCTTCCAGCCCGACGGCATCACGCGCCTCGCCGTTGACAGCATCTTTATGATGCCACACCTCGGCGTACTTTCATCGGTCAACGAAATCGCCGCCACTCAGGTTTTTGAACGCGACTGCCTCATTTACCTCGGCACGTGTATCGCGCCCATCGCCCAGGGCAAAATCGGCACACCCTGTACGCAATACGAAATCGGCCTTCCCGACGGAACCCAATCCGGCACCCTGAATATTGGCGACCTTCTACACTTCCCCCTCGAAGCCGATCGAGAAGCACACCTCACCTTGCAACCCGAGCGCAACACAGACGCAGGTGCAGGGCCGGGTAGAGAACTGAACACCACAGTCAAAGGGGGCACCGCCGGGCTGATCCTCGACGGACGCGGTCGCCCCATTGTATTTGCCGAAAATCAATCCGAACGCGCCGATCAAATAAGCCAGTGGAGCAAAATCCTCGACCTCTATCCCCGGTAAAAGCAAGGCCATGATTTAATTTATTTTCTTGTAAAGTAACCCACGCATTGTATATTCCGTTATCCAATTAACTCAGGTATTACTCTATGGCACATGCATACACACCCGGCCTTCGCGTCACCCCGCAGACCCTTCTTCAACGCCAGCGCCAACTCCCCCTCAAAGGTGAGGTCGTCGTATCACAAGGCGATAGCGTAACGCGCGATCAAGTCGTCGCACGTACGCACCTGCCCGGCAACGTCACCACCCTCAACCTGGTCAACATCTTGAGTTGCACGCCGGAAGAACTGCCCAATTACATGCTCAAACGCGAAGGCGACCCCGTCGAAGCCGACGAACCCATTGCCGAAACCCGTCCCTTCATCAAATGGTTCAAAACCACCGTTAAAGCACCCATTAGTGGCACCCTCGAAAGCATCTCCAAAATTACCGGACAGGTCATCTTTCGCGCGCCCCCGCGCCCCGTTCAGGTACAGGCATACATAGATGGCAACGTGATCGAAATCCTGCCCGAAGAAGGCGTCATTGTCGAAACCACAGGTGCATTTGTGCAGGGCATCTTTGGCGTAGGCGGTGAAACCTGGGGGCCTCTGCACGTCATCTCCGAAGAGCCAGATCAAATATTAACCCCCGACCAAATCGACGACTCGTGCGCGGGAAAAATCGTCGTAGGCGGCAACCTGCTCACCCTCGACGTAATTGACAAAGCGCGAGAAAGCGGCGCCGTTGGCATCATTGGAGGCGGCATCCGCGACGCCGATTTGCGAGACCTGCTCGGTTACGACCTCGGCGTAGCCATCACCGGCACCGAGAATATTGGCCTCACCGTCATCGTCACCGAAGGCTTTGGCCCCATCGCAATGGCGCACAAAACCTTTGACATACTGAGCGAAAACAACGGCAAAGAAGCCTCTATCTCAGGTGCCACCCAGATTCGCGCAGGTGTTCTGCGTCCCGAAATCATCATTCCAGAATCCAGCATCCACGAACAAACCGAAGAATCCGATCATCCAGGCCTCATTGAAGGCGCACTCTTGCGCGTGATTCGCGCGCCCTATTTTGGTCAGGTGGGCAAAGTCACGGCACTGCCCCCCGAATTGCAAACAGTCGAATCCGAAACCCATGTGCGCGTACTCGAAGTCGAATTTGACAATGGCGAAGGCGCCACTGTCCCGCGCGCCAACGTCGAACTCATCCAAGAGTAAACGACCCATCGGGAGATTGCGTATGAGATATTTTTTGTGTTGCATCACACTCGTGCTCTGCGCGGCACAGTTGTATGCACAACAACCCACCGGTGTCAAAGCCGAAGACACCCCCAACGACTCAGGAGGCAGCATCACCGTCACCTGGGACTACCCAGAATCCTATGAGAGAGCCGAACAAATCAGATACACAATTTCAATCGGCGAATCTGAAAATGGGCCTTTTCATGCCGCTAAGTTCGATGCAGCGAATCTGCAATCCACCGATCCTGCCACCTTTGGACATGGCGAAGAGACATACAAAAAAATCTTTGCCAAAATCACCGCATATGTTGCTCCAACCGACCCACCTAAAAGAATCGCCATTGAAAATGGCAAAACCTATTACGTACAGGTCACGGCTCATCTTCCCTCTGGCGAATCATTTCCCTCTGCAATCGCAAGCGCAGAAGCCTATGAAAATTTTTTCAACTGGACCAAAGATAACAACTTCGTCATCGGCACAATCTTCTCTCTCATCATTTTAGGCGGCATTCTCCTCGCCCAAAAACGCGAACTCTTCATCCGCCGCATCGCCGGTCTCGAAGCCCTCGACGAAGCCCTTGGTCGCGCCACTGAAATGGGCAAACCCGTGCTCTTTGTGCATGGATTGCATGACATGGACAGTGTTTCCACCATTGCGGCAATCAATGTTCTCTCTCGTGTAGCCCACCGTACAGCCGAATTTAATACCGAATTGCGCGTTGCCAATCGCTACTCAGTTGTCATGGCCGTAAGTCAGGAAGTCGTTAAAGAATCCTATCTCAATGCGGGCCGTCCCGACGCATATTCCGACGACATGGTCTTTTTGGCAGCGACAGAACAATTCAGCTATGCCGCAGCCCTCGACGGTATGATGGTGCGCGATAGACCAGCCACCAACATCATGATGGGATCCTTCTACGCCGAATCGCTCTTGCTGGCAGAAACAGGTGCTTCCATCAATGCTATTCAGATCGCGGGCACTGACTCCTACACCCAACTACCCTTTTTTATTACTACCTGCGACTATACGCTCATGGGTGAAGAACTCTATGCAGCAAGCGCGTACCTCTCTCGCGAACCCAAACTGCTGGGCAGTCTCAAAGGACAGGACATCGGCAAAGTCGTGCTCTTAATCGCCATGATTTTGGGCACGCTCCTGGCAACCCTTGGAAATCAAACACTCACGCATATTTTCACGGCATATTAACAGGGGATTCTTTTATGCTTTTTTTACGACGTACATTTCCGCTGATCATCGCCTTTGTTCTGGGTATGATTGGTATTCTCGTTTACTACATTCCATACAGCGGCGCCCAAAATCTCGAGCAGGACTTGACAACCTGGAATCGAATTATCGCGGCCTTCGCTCTGGTGTTGGGCATCTACAGCCTGATGCGCTTGCACTGGAGTCGCGTTCAGCGGCAACAAGCCGGATGGGGATATAGTTTCCTTGTATTCGTGGGCTTTGTGCTCATGTCCATCTTCGCAATCTACAACAATGGACAAGGTCCTTTCACCTCCCAGGTACTTGATTCGGGTCCTTTTGACTGGATGTTTAAGTATGTACAGGTACCAGCTGATGCCACCATGTTCTCTATTCTCGCGTTTTTCATCGCATCTGCTGCCTATCGAACCTTTCGCGCACGCACGCCAGAAGCGGCAATCCTGCTCGTATCGGCTATTATCGTGATGATCGGCCGTGTACCCATTGGCGCATCAATTTATCAGGAGCTTCCCCAAATTGCCCAATGGATGATGGATGTGCCCAATCTGGCGGCCAAGCGCGGCATTTTGCTCGGCGTCAGCCTTGGTGCTGTCGCCACGGCATTACGCATCATTTTTGGCATCGAACGCTCTTATCTCGGCGGAGGTGAATAATGAAAGAATTTTTGCTCAATATCGACCGCCGTATCATCTTTGTCTTTGTCGCGCTCGGTATCATCATTCCCTCGTTGGCTGCCATACGCCTGCCTATCCACATCACGGAAGATGTCAAAGCGATTTACGACACGATCGAAGAAGTGGCAGAAAAAAACGGCACCATTCTCATCTCCTTTGACTACGGACCCGGATCCATGCCCGAAGTACAGCCCATGGCCATTGCAGTTTTGCGCCACTGTTTCAAGCGCAATGTCAAAGTAGTTGGGATGTCACACTGGGTAGATGCTGTTGGCCTTGCACAAGAAGCATTTGATACCACATCAAAAGAATTTGGTGCACAATACGGTGAGGATTATACGTATCTGGGTTATAAAACGGGCTTCGGTTCACTGGTCATCAACATGGGCAACGACTTTCATAATGCATTCCAAAAAGATCTGCAAGGTAGCGATACGACCGAATTACCTGTCACCAAAAACATAAAGGGATTGGCGGACTTCGACTATGTGATCTGCCTGGCATCGGGCAACACGCCGGATGGTGTCTGGATACCCTACGGGCAAGAACGCTACAAATTCAAATTTGGCATTGGCTGTACTGCTGTTATGGCACCCGATCAATATCCCTACTTACAATCGGGTCAAATGAACGGCATGATGGGCGGATTAGCCGGTGCCGCCGAATACGAGACCCTGATTGAGACATCGGGCAAAGCCACCGCGGGTATGGGTGCCCAATCCGTTGTACATCTCATCATCATCGCCTTCATCCTCCTGGGCAATGTGATGTACTTCCTTTATGGACGACAGAGAGGAGGTGCCCAGTGAGCCGCGATCAGGTCATTTTTATTGCCTTCTTATTCATATTTGCCGCCATCAATATCTACCTCTTTGGCTGGGACAAACTCTCCGCAAACTGGACCGGCTTTGGCACGTTTATTGCAGCTGGCATCACCTTGTCGCTCTATAGCTTTCTCTACAAAGACAACCCCCTCTTCAAATTCGCCGAAAATCTCTATGTGGGGGTCGCAGCCGCATACTCTCTCACCCAAATTTGGTACACCGTGCTTTGGGCCGATGTCGTGGAGCCTTTCTCTGAACTCGACAGTGAGAGCATGAGCGATTTGTGGCTCATCGTGCCCACATTGCTCGGCCTCTTCATGCTCACCCAACTCTCCTCGGCGAAATTTAGCTGGCTCAGTCGTATCGCATTCGCATTTGTGGTCGGTCTGGGAGCGGGACTGACCATCCCACGTACTATTGCGGCCAATTTGCTGGCCCAAATGGAACCGACCATGCAACCCATATCAGCTACCTGGGAAGGATTAAATCTGCTCATTATTCTGGTCGGCGTCGTTACAGTACTCGTGTATTTCTTTTATTCTGTCGAACACACTGGTCCCGTGGGCGTGGCGTCCAAAATTGGCATCTGGTTCCTCATGATCTCGTTTGGCGCATCATTTGGCTACACCATCATGGCGCGTCTCTCACTGCTGATTGGGCGCGTCGGATTCTTGCTCGAAGACTGGCTCGTGCTCCCATTGCCTTATTTTTAATTCGTGGAGAAACGCGTGTCCATTCGCGCATCTCCCTAAAAAAACGGGAACGTTCAAACCCGTATAGAAGTCCAAAGAAACATTACATGCCCAATTCCGTGCTGACAGTTGACAACCTCCAAACGCATTTTCACACAGACAGCGAAACAGCGAGGGCGGTAGATGGCGTATCATTCACACTCAACAGGGGCGAAACGTATGGCCTTGTTGGTGAATCGGGGTGCGGAAAAAGTGTCACTTCGCTGTCAATCATGCGATTGGTACCTCATCCTGGCCGCATTGAAGGTGGGCATATTTTTTTTCAAGACCGGGACCTGGTATCCCTTTCAGATACCGAAATGCGCGACATACGCGGCAATGACATTGCCATGATCTTTCAGGAACCCATGACCAGCCTCAACCCGGTTTACACCTGTGGGTTCCAGATTGACGAAGCCGTAAGGCGGCATCAGGGATTAGAAAAAACAGAAGCGCGAAAAAAAACAGTTGAAATGTTCCACCTTGTGGGCCTGCCCGATCCCGAACAACGCGCAAACGAATACCCGCACCAATTATCGGGCGGGCAACGCCAGCGCGTGATGATCGCCATGGCCCTCTCGTGCAATCCCAAAGTGCTGATAGCCGACGAACCCACAACGGCACTCGATGTCACCATACAAGCGCAAATCCTGGACCTGTTGCGCGACTTGCAACAACAACTCGGCATGGCAGTCCTGCTCATCACACACGATTTGGGTATTATTGCCGAAGCCGCCGATCAGGTCGCGGTCATGTACGCAGGAAAAATTGTAGAAACCGGACCATCAGACGCGATCTTTCACAATCCCAGGCATCCCTACACGCAGGGGTTACTCGCATCAGTGCCCCGTCTGGATATCGCGAACAAGCGCCTCAGAACCATTCCGGGCACAGTACCCGAAGCCACGCGATTTCCATCGGGATGTCGATTTGCAGATCGATGTGAAAAGGTCGATGCAATTTGCAGGGAAACCACACCGCAACTGCAAATAATTGACGGCGATCACCAGACCGCGTGTTGGATGGCATAAGGCGAGAAATTGTGCTACTTCAAGTTCAAAATCTAAAAAAACACTACCCCATTTCTCAGGGACTCTGGGGGCGCAACACCGGGCATGTCAAAGCAGTAGATGACGTGAGCTTCGATATATCTCCCGGCGAAACCCTCGGCCTGGTCGGCGAATCCGGATGCGGAAAAACCACAACAGGACGCGCCATATTGCGCCTTATTGACGCGACATCAGGCACCGTGCGATTCAAAAATAACGACATCCTCTCCCTGAAAAAAAAGCAACTTCGAACACTGCGCCGACACATGCAAATCATCTTTCAGGACCCCTACGGATCGCTAAACCCCCGCCTCACCATCGGCGGCATCCTCTCGGAACCTCTGAAAATCCACGGCGACAAAACAAGAGATCGAGTCGCAGACCTGCTCAACACCGTGGGCTTATCTCCCGACGTCGCGCGCCGATATCCGCACGAATTTTCCGGTGGACAGCGACAGCGCATTGGCATTGCCCGCGCATTGGCCGTAAAACCGCAATTCATTGTCGCGGACGAACCCGTGTCTGCACTCGACGTATCGATTCAGGCACAAATTGTAAACTTGCTCCAGGATTTACAGACACAGTTTGGCCTCGCCTATCTATTCATCGCGCACGACTTAAGCGTGGTCAAACACATCTCCAATCGCGTAGCAGTCATGTACCTGGGCAAAATTGTAGAACTGGCAGAAAGCCAGGAACTCTACGACAATCCGCAGCATCCCTATACGCGCGCATTGCTCTCATCAATCCCCATACCCGATCCGCGCGTCAGGGGATCGCGCACCATTCTAACAGGCGATGTGCCCAGCCCGGTCAACATCCCTTCGGGCTGTGCATTTCATCCGCGCTGTCCCGAAGCAACCCCGGACTGCGCCCACCGCAAACCCGAACTCTTAGACATCGAACCCGGCCACAGCGTGGCCTGTATCTTGCGGCACAATTAATAAGCAGGAGCCCAATCCATCCACCATCTCAAGGAGTCATAAGTGAAGGTCTTCAAAATATTAACGTTGCTGTGTCTCACCGGCCTCATATCCCACACCGCCCTGGCACAGCCCCCCTCTTTAGGTCCCGCCAAAGCCATTGGTGTTGACCTCGCCAACACCCCGTTGAACCGTCCGTCTCCCGATCAAAAAAGCTACACGTATTGGACGTCCGAAACTGCCGACGGCTTCTTCCCAGCGCTTTTGGGACTGCGTGCGGCCAGTGCCAAAATGATTCGCACCAGATATTTCAACATCTACTTCTCCACAGCCGAAAAAACCGCACGCCAAATTGCCGACTTCTGCGATGAGGTCCTCTCGAATCTCATGCGCCATTATCCCACCTTTGTCGATCGCATCGCACCCATCCATGTCGTCGTTGACGATCAAGCGGATTATCTGGGCAATGCCTTTGCCGTGTACAGCGCCAATTATATCCACTTCTGGACCAACCCCATCGACTGGGAAATCCGCGGCACCAGCGACTGGGTACGCAATGTTTTTGTCCACGAACTCGCCCATATCGTAACACTGAAAGCCGCCTATAAGGGCTTGCCATTCCAAATTGGCATAGTCAACGCCTCTCGCGCCAATGAAAATCCCGATTTCAGCTTTACACTTGGCCTGTATCATCTCGCCGTCAACTCGGGTTTTGCCGAAGGCATCGCGCAATACGAAGCCACCCAATACGGCGACGACCACTGGGACACACACCGCGATATGCTCCTGCGCATGGCCGCTCTCGAAAATGATCTGCTCTCCCTCCCCAGCATGGGACAACTCGGCGGCAAGGGCAATTACCACGGCGAAATGGTCTATAATCAGGGATTCGCCATGCTCAACTACATTGGCGAACGCTTTGGACCCCCCGTTGTCAGGCAAATTTTTGAACACAGACCCATTATCAACTTCAACTCCTCGCTCAAAAAAGCCACTGGTGTATCGGCCAAACAACTCTACCGCGACTGGAAAGCGCATATTGAAGAACAATACAGCGCGGTTCAAAGCGACATCCAGGAAGCTGGTGAACGCGAAGGCGAAATGATGGTCGATAGGGGCAATTTGGACTATCACCCGGTCTATTCCCCCCAGGGCGACAAGCTGGGCTTTATCTCCAACGACGACAGCGACTATTTCATCACCGAACTCAAAGTGATGGACCTCACCACCAAAAAAGTCACAAAAATAGCCGATCGCGTCGATAATCGCTTTGTCTGGACAGCCAGCGGCGACAGCCTGATGTACATCAAAGCCGTAGGCGCGCGTTGGGACATCTTCACCTATGATACTAAAACGAAAAAAGAAACCCGCGTCACCGTGGGTCTGCGCGGCAAAGACCCCACCCTCTCCCCCGATGGCAAACAAATCGCCTTTGTAACCATGAGAGATGGCACGGCGAACATCGGCCTTGTAAATACCGACGGCACCGATGTGCGGTATCTCACAAACAACAACGACGCCACGCAGTATTTTGGCCCAAAATGGTCGCCTGACGGCAAACACCTGCTCTTCAGCATATTCCGCACGGGCGAAGACCGCGACATTGCCATCATCGACGTGGATGCCACAACCTGGGAAAAGAAAAAAGGCAGACGTTCACTGAAAAAAGAAGAAGTTGACACACAACTCGACAGCCTCCAGCAGGCAAAGGCCGACAGCCTCAAGGCATTTCCCGACAGCCTCGCCTATGCCAACAATGCCAACTTCAAAGCCATCGTACACTCCACAGCCGACGAACGCGACCCCGTCTGGCTGCCCGATGGCAGCGGATTCGTCTTCAGTTCGGACCGCACGGGCATCTTCAACCTCTACACCCACGACATGGCCACCGGAGAACAAAAGCAACTGACCAATGTTGTGGGCGGCGCGTTTTTGCCCACTATTTCTCCCGATGCCAAAGACGTGATCTACGCGGGATATCACGCGGCGAACTACAACCTCTATCGCATACCCCTATCCGAGGCTGTTGCCATTGATCCTCCCGAGGGTATTGCGCGAGACTATGCCGAAATTTACACCGGCAAATCCATCACCGAACTTCACGACATTGGGCGGTATTCCACGCGCCTCGTCTCTTATGGAATCACACCCATCGCATTACTGGGACCCACATTTATCGGCAACCGATTCGGCCTGGATCAAATCAGCGCAGGTGTTCAATGGGCCTGGGGCGATCTGCTCGGCAGCGACGTCTTTGTAACCACCGCCCTGATCGGCAAAAACTTCAAACGACAACAAGACTTCAACTCGGAATTCGCCTTCTACTACCAGAACAGTCTCACGCCCATTCTATCTGAACAAAGCACCTATGTCCCCCGCATCTTTTTTGGCGGCAGCAGGCAAACCATCAACAGCATCGTGGATTTGGGTATAGTCCAAACCGTGCGCGATACACTCAGCGGCACATTGATCACCCAAAACGACGAAGGACAACAGGTTCTAATCCCCAATGTCACGCAGCACTTAGACCTCACGGTCACAGAAGAAGACGATTTTAAGGATGTTTTCTCAGATTTTACGGTAGGTGCCCAAATGGGAGCAGGCCGCGGACACTATTTTAGCCTGGCCTATGGCTACCGCAAGTATTCTGAAAACTTGCACGCCGTTCAGGTCCTCCACGACAGCTCTCGCGTCTTCCAGACCGATTTGGGGACCGGTGCTATTGAAGACATCACCGATCAGATCCCCGGTCCGGGCTATGCATCGCAGGAAACCCTTCTCGACGATTTTCTCTACAAAGAACTCGACTTCTTCAAAAGTCACGAATGGATGGGCGGTTGGAGTTACATCACCCTCAAACCCGCCACCGACCTCTACATCAACCCATCGGGCGGTCGCGCAATATCCTTCCGCTATCGGCGCATCAATGCAACCGTAATAGATTCACTGGCCCGCACGCCCGATGTGAATGAGGACTTTGTCCCGGACCCAATCGGTGAAGACCTGTCGCCCGCATTTTTCCGAGGCGATAAAGTCAACGTGGGTTTCAACGAATACATCGCCTCCTTCAACGAATTTATCCCGCTCTTCGGCCGCTCTACACTCGCACTCCAGGTCTTTGGAGCCTACAAAGACAGCTATGTCAAAGAAGTACAACAAGAGGGCGGCACATTCGAAGGCGTATTCTATTACCCCCTGCGCTATTATCTCGGTGGGCTGGGCACCTTGCGCGGCTATCCATATTTCACAATCGCAGGCGGCAAAGCCCTCTTTGGTCGCACCACGCTGACCCTGCCCATCTTCAAGCACATCGGCGCGGAACTGCCGCCCCTCTTCTTCGACAAAATTTACGCCTCGCTCTTCTTTGAATTTGGCGGCACATCCAACGCCGCCAGTATCGGCGATATTTTTGATGTAAACGAAGAAGTACACAGTGGGCGATGGGACAAATTCAAAAACTCTTTCCTATTTGACTACGGCGCCGAAATCCGATTCCAGATGTTTTCACATTACCGCCTGCCCCTGTTTGGCTATTTCATCGTCGCCCGTCCCACCAAACTCGAAGTCCCAGCCCGCAACAATCCTGAGATCATCGAAGAGGTAAGTGGGATGCGCTTCTATTTTGGTTTATCATTGTAAAGCCATCTCTCGCAATCCAGTGCTCCGCCTATAAATCGGCGGGGCACTTTTCGCTGTTCTAACGCTTATGCTCCAACTCATCCACGCGATGCGCCCGCGCGAATGGGTCAAAAATGTCTTTGTGCTGGCCGCGCTCGTTTTTACCAAACGCATTTTTGAACCCAGCGACCTCCTGCAAGGCAGTCTGGCCTTTCTCTGTTTTTGCCTCATCTCTGGCGCAGCGTATCTCTTCAACGACATCCGAGACAGAGAAAACGACCGCCAGCATCCCCTGAAACGCCATCGCCCAATAGCCTCGGGTGCCCTCCGCGTCTCTGTCGCCGCCATCGCCGCTGTCCTCCTCGCCCTGATCGCCCTGATCGGGGGATTTTACGTGCATCCCCATTTTGGGATCGTCCTCCTCATTTATGCAGTACTGAACATCGCCTATACTCTGTACCTCAAACACATCGTCATCCTCGATGTAATGATCATTGCCGCGGGATTTCTTCTGCGCGCCATCGGAGGTGCAGTGGCGATTCAGGTCGCCATTTCCTCCTGGTTCATCCTCTGCACCATGCTGCTGGCACTATTTCTCGGCTTTGCCAAGCGCCGGCATGAACTCGCCCTGCTCGAAGGAGATGCCAGCACCCACCGCCGCATCCTCGCAGAATATTCCCCACAATTTCTCGACCAGATGATCGCCATCGTCACAGCCGGTGCACTGGTATCCTACGCGCTTTACACCATGTCGCCCGAAGTCATTGAAAAACTCGGCACCAAATACCTCAACCTCACCGTACCCTTTGTGATCTACGGTATGTTGCGCTACCTCTATCTCATCTACAAAAAAGACGGGGGCGGCAACCCCACCTCCACCGTATTAGGCGATATCCCTCTCCTGATCGCCTGCGCACTGTGGTTACTAACTCTGGGCGTAATACTCTACGTCTGACCTCTCAGCCGGTTCACTACTGAATCGGCTTTTATTTTACCCCTGCACGCGGGCATTGTGAAAAGAGTTTGTATTTTGTATTTTGAACCTCCTGACAGTTTTTAATCCCTTCACACAAGGAGATCCCGAATGGCAGAGCAACCAAATATTTTGCTGATTATGAACGACGATATGGGCTATTCTGATATTGGATGTTACGGCGGTGAAATCCACACGCCAAATTTAGATCAACTTGCTGCCAATGGGTTGCGATTCACCCAATTTTACAACACAGCGCGGTGCTGCCCCACGCGGGCGTCGTTGCTCACGGGATTGCATCCCCATCAAGCCAGTGTGGGACACATGATGGATGACCGGGAATACGAAGGGTATCGGGGCGATCTGAACTTTAAAAGCGTAACCATTGCCGAAGTACTCAAAACCGTGGGATATGCGACCTATATGAGCGGCAAATGGCATATTACGCGGCATACAGATGCAGACGGTCCCAAACACAGTTGGCCCTGCCAGCGCGGATTTGATCGCTTTTTTGGCATCATTACTGGTGCCGCCAATTATTGGAAGCCGCAAACACTCACGCGAGACAACGAGCAAATTACAGTGGATGAATTTCCAGAGGATTTCTTTTTAACCGATGCTATCAGCGATCAGGCGGCGGATTATATCCGCGAACACGCGCAGACAAACAGGGATCAGCCATTCTTTTTATATACCGCATATACTGCGCCCCATTGGCCCCTGCACGCGCACGATGAAGATATTGCAAAATACAAAGGCCGTTTTGCCGCGGGATGGGATCAACTGCGCGAAGAGCGTCTGGCGCGCATGCGCGAAATGGACATCTTAAAACCCGAATGGGGACTGAGCGACCGCGACCCCTCTCAAGTACCCTGGGAAGAAGCCGACCACAAGGCGTGGCAGCAACGGCGCATGGAAGTTTATGCCGCGCAGGTCGATCGCATGGATCAGGGCATTGGGCGCATCGTCCAATCCCTCGAAGAGACCGGGCAACTGGACAACACCCTGATCGTATTTTTAGCCGACAATGGAGGATGCGCCGAAGAACTGGGAGGCGGCATGCGACGCAGCGCGATTGCACCGGCCACCACGCGCAATGGACAGCCAGTCCAACGCGGCAACGATCCAAACATCATGCCGGGTGACGAAACTACGTACCAGAGCTACGGAGTACCTTGGGCCAATGTATCCAACACGCCATTTCGCCTGTACAAGCACTGGGTTCACGAAGGCGGCATTGCAACGCCCTTTATCGCACACTGGCCCGATTGCATAACGGATCACGGCGCATTGCGCGAACAACCCGGTCAGCTTACAGACGTCATGGCAACCTGCCTCGATATAGCAGACGCAGCGTATCCCGAAACTTATAATGGACACGAAATTTTGCCACTCGAAGGCACCTCGTTGACCCCAATTTTTGACAACCGGGACAACGGCAAAGAATATTTGATATGGGAACACGAAGGCAATGGCGCAGTTCGCAAAGACAATTGGAAACTGGTAAAGCGTTACCCGGGCGATTGGGAACTATACGATATTGAAGCCGACAGATCGGAACTCGACGATCTGGCAAATGAAAATCCCGATGTCGTAGCCGAACTCGCGGCAATTTACGACACCTGGGCAGAGCGGTGCGGGATTGAACCCTGGGACAATATCCTCGCAAAGCGTGGATAAGTAAAAAGGAAAAAACCATGACACCGACAGATATCACAGATGAAATGCTGGCAACATACCGGCGCGATGGCGTCATAAAAATCCAGCAGATCATCTCACCGGATGAAGTTGCAAAATTTCGTCAGGCATCCCTGGATATTCTCGAAGCAATGCCAAAAGATCCAAACCGTCCATTTAACCAAAAAGTAAATGTATGGCGAGATGACGAAGTATTGCGAAACTTGACACAACACCCGAATGTCGCCGCAGTCGCAGAAAAAATTGCGGGCGTGCGATTGCGGATCTGGCACGATCACATTCTGGCAAAAATGCCAGAACTCGAAGTACCAACGGCATTCCATCAAGACCTGGTGAAATGGCCCTATGATCGCAATTCCAATGCCCTATCGGCGTGGGTCGCGCTACAGGACACACCCGTAGAAATGGGATGCATGTCATTTGTACAGGGATCGCACGAAATGAAAGACGTACCGGACATGGCGACAAATAATCAGGAAGGATGGCGGGAATTCGCACCGGAAATCGCGTGGCGCACCAGGGTAACGCATCCTCTTCAAGCAGGGGATTGCACATTTCATCACGGAATGACATTTCACACCGCGGGACCGAATCAAACCGATGATTGGCGGGTGGGATACGTGATAATTTTCGTCGATGCGGCGGCGAAATACACCGGCAAAAAACATGTCGTCACAGATCCCTTGAGACTGGTACCCGATACATTGCCGCCAGATGATCATTTTCCACCTGTAGCGGAATTTTATGGAGATTAAAAAATGAGCAGCCCCAACATAATTTTAATGATGTGTGACGACCTGGGATATGGCGATGTGGGATTTAACGGAAATGAGATAATCAAAACCCCGAATTTAGACCGCCTGGCGAGCAATGGAATCCGATTTACGCGATTTTATGCGGGAGGACCAGTGTGTTCCCCAACGCGAGGGACGTGCTTAACCGGACGGCATTATTTTCGATACGGCGTAACACACGCCAATCGCGGGCACTTACCCACACAGGAAATAACGCTGGCGCGAATGTTAAAATCCTTCGGCTATGCGACCGGACACTTTGGCAAATGGCATCTGGGAACCCTGGACCCGAATTATTCGGGCAAGCCCAATCGCAATCCAGCGCGCAACTACGCCCCGCCCTGGGAGCGGGATTACGATGCGACATTTGCCACAGAGTACGCGGTTCCCACCTGGGATCCAGCAGTAGATATTAACCAGAGAACCGGAAAACGCCTGGACCGCCCCTGGGCCTCGCCATATTACGAAAATGGAAAACTGGCAACGGAAAATCTGGAAGGATGCGATTCCCGGGTATTGATGGATCGCGCAATTCCATTTATCGAACAAGCTGTTGAAAATGGCGAGCAATTCCTTACGACAATCTGGTTTCACGCGCCCCATAGCCCGGTCGTTGCCGGACCGGAATATCGCGCAATGTATGCTGAGTACAGTGAGGATGAACAACACTATTACGGCTGTATAACCGCGATAGACGATCAGGTGGGGCGGTTGTATCACGCATTGGAAGCATGGGGTGTAGCCGACAACACCATGATCTGGTTCTGCTCGGACAACGGGCCAGAAGGACGCACGGGGCGAGATGGCCGCAACCGGGGATCAACAGCCGGCTTGCGCGGGCGAAAACGATCTCTATTTGACGGCGGCGTGGGCGTACCTGCGCTATTGCACTGGCCGGGCCATGCAGAACCCGGGCGCACAGTGGAAATGCCGTGCAGCACACTGGATTACTTCCCCACAATCGCCGAGGTCATGGGATATGAAATGCCCGATAATCGCCCCATTGACGGCATCAGCCTGATACCGACAATTGAAGGAAACATGACAGAACGCCCCACTCCCATTCCGTATCGGTTCAACAGTCCTAAAAACGCAATGTTTGACGCCCCGACCATCGCGATGATCGACAACCAGTATAAATGCCTGACCAATCTATCGAACGATGGCAGCGAAGATTTGTGTTTTGACATGATTGAAGATCGCGCAGAAACGACCAATTTGGCGAATGAGCAACGCGAGCGGATGGGGCAAACCCGCGAGACCCTGCGCCAATGGCTCCGCTCGTGCGAAGCCAGCCATAACGGTGGGGATTACGACGAGGCATTTGAACCCGTCGCGCCATTTGAAAAAGTCACCGGAGACTGGCCCTCAAGAGGGAATAGAAATTAGAGGTATTGAATGGCAACTCGATTTGGCGATGAACGCGATTGGTTTTTGGAAAAGCGATTTGGTATGTTCGTCCACTGGGGAATTTACGCAATCCCTGGATGGCACGAACAGCACCAGTGGCGCGGACGCATGCCCGCAAATGAATACGTGAAATTAGCCGAGCAGTGGAATCCCACAAACTTCAATCCCAACGCGTGGTTAGATCTCGCAGAAGAAGCCGGGATGCAATACATCATCGCGACAACCAAACACCACGACGGATTCTGCTTGTGGGACACAGCACACACGGCATTCAACACAATGAATACGCCGTACGGAAAAGACCTGATGGCAATGCTCGCCGATGCGTGTCACAAACGCAACTTCCCCCTGGGCTTTTATTATTCAATTGCCGACTGGCACCACCCCAATTATCCCAATCAGGGACGCCATCACGAATTGCCCCAACCCAAGCCGGGAGATAATCCCGACTTGATGAAATACCTGGACTTTCTGAAGGCGCAAGTATGGGAATTGTGTACCCATTACGGAAAACTCCACGCATTCTGGTGGGATATGAATGTAGATGAACACTTCGATCCATCCATCAACGCGATGATTCGGTCGCTACAACCCGCGGCAGTAATCAACAATCGGGGATTTGACCCCGGTGATTTTGGAACTCCCGAGCGCGATCATGTGCAAGGCATAGATACCCAACAGTCATTTGATCGACTGACCGAAGCGTGTCAGTCCGTCGGAATCGAAAGCTGGGGTTATCGGATAGATGAGGATTATTATACAGACCGCCATTTGATACGGAGCATCGATCGGTATCTCGCGCGCGACGCAAACTACTTGCTCAACATAGGTCCCAAACCCGACGGCACAATTCCGGACGCATCCAAACGCATCTTGAAACGCATAGGAAAATGGTATCGCGCAGTAGAAGAAGCGGTCAAAGACGTAGAACCCGCGTCGCACCTGACGCGCAATCGCGATATACTATTGACGCGCCGGGACAATGTGATTTACGTACACCTGGTAAACGACCCGCGAACAAGCGGCGTAAAACTCGACCCAATTGCAATCGCGCCAAAAAGTGCGACCTTGCTAAACATAGGTGAACCTGTAGATTTCACAGTGGATCTGGTACCGACCAATCACATAGAACACAAACCCTATTTGAGGCTGCAAAACTTGCCAGTAAATGAACTGATCAACACCGTAATAGTAGTAAAACTCGAATTTGACGAAACACCTGAGTAAAGATAGCAGGAGAGAATCATGTTTGGCGACATCCGAAATAAAAACGGCGAAAAACTCGACTATACTTTTCACAGTGGAAATCCCGAAAGCAAACACATCATCGTCCTGGGCCATGGCGTAACCGGCAACAAGGACAGGCCATTTCTGGTCGCACTGGCGCATGCACTGGAAGCCGAGGGATTCAACGTCCTGCGTTTCTCTTTCGCAGGTAATGGAAACTCAGCAGGGCGGTTTGAAGACGCGACCATAACAAAAGAAGTAGAAGATCTGGGCTCAGTCCTGGATGCCTTAAACGGATATACAATCTGTTATGCTGGACACAGCATGGGAGGTGCCGTAGGTGTATTGCGGGCGAGCACAGATACGCGCATTCAACATCTCATCTCGCTGGCGGGCATGGTAGATACAAAGGGATTTGCACAGCGCGAATTTGGAGATGTCACCCCCGATGCAGGCAACATGTGGGATGACCCGGATTGCCCGCTGTCCAGCGCATATATGGACGACTTGACAGCGATTGACACAGTGGTAGATCGCGCGTCTCAAATCTCGATCCCGTGGTTGCTCGTACACGGCACAGAAGACGATGTAGTGCCCATTGAAGACTCTCAGACAATATTCGAGCAAGCCAACGAACCAAAAGAACTGGTAGTACTACCCGGTGCAGATCACGTATTCAGCGATGATGCAACACCCGCCATGATACAGGCCGTTATCAATTGGATTGCAAAACAGGAGTAATAATGTCTTCTAAAACATACCGAGCCGCGGTAATCGGCCTGGGAATGATCGGTGGATCAGATCAAGTCTCAGGAGATGTATTGGGTCAGCGCGTGGACAGTATGGACGGCACGCATACTTTTGCGTATCAAAACCATCCGCGCATCGATCTCGTGGCCGGATCAAGCCGCGACCAGGGGCGACGCGAGCGCTATGAAGCGCGCACAGGTGCTATAACATATGAGAATTGGCGTGAGATGATCGCCAACGAAACACTCGATATCGTCAGCATAGCGACCTACACCCCTACCCATGCGGAAATTGCCATAGCCTGTGCCGAACACGGCATACCCGTCATCTACTGCGAAAAACCCGCGGCAACCACAGTAATAGATGCCCAACACATGCTCGAAGCACAAAAACACGGATTATTGGTCTTCAACCATCAGCGAAGATTTGATCCCAATTACCGCCGGCTCAGCGCGCTAATTGCCGAAGGAAAACTGGGCACGCTTATTTCCGCTTCTCTCCAATGGCCGACGGGACGATTGGGCAATGTGGGCACCCATGCAATTGACGCCCTCTTGATGCTCACCGGGCATCGCGTCCAATCAGTCTCTGCAACGCTTGATCTGGCTGGAAAGCCAGATTGTCGCGGCGATGAATTTCGCGATCCCGGGGGTTGGGGTGTCATGCGTATGAACGATGGACTGATGGTGACAGTAAGCGCACCCGATTATTCCGCAGCACCGCCGCGCACGGAAATTAACGGACATAAGGGACGGGCAATTATCGAGGCAAAAGGCATCACACTTGAATACTGGACCGGAGAAACAGAACAGTGGCCACCCCATAAGGATAGTGTTTCTGGGATGGATCGCGCCGTATCGGAAATCATTGCCTATCTGGATGATCGCGTCCCATTCTCTTATAACCCCGAAGAAGCCGTTCACACACTCGAAGCCATTGTCGCCTTCCACGCTTCTCATAACAAAAACGCAGCCTATGTTGACCTTCCCCTGTCAGGAAGCGACCGCGAGATTGTCGTGTTAAGTGGATGAAAGGAATCTATGCCGACTATTGGAACACCGCTTTCACCAACCGCAACCAGAGTACTCATGTGTGGCTCTGGCGAATTGGGAAAAGAAGTTGTAATTGAACTCCAGCGCTATGGCGTTGAAGTAATCGCCGTAGATCGCTACGCCAATGCGCCCGCGATGCAAGTAGCGCATCGGTCGCATGTCATTACCATGCTGGATGGGACTGCCCTGCGCGAAGTCATAGAAAAAGAACAGCCCGACTTAATCGTGCCCGAAATTGAAGCAATAGCCACAGATACACTCGTCAAATTGGAAAAAGAAGGATTCACAGTAATCCCAACAGCCAGAGCGGCTCGACTCACAATGAATCGCGAGGGCATCCGTCGGTTAGCCGCCGAAGAACTGGGACTAAAAACATCACCCTACCGATTCGCGTCGAATATAGAAGAATACCGCGCAGCAGTTCGTGAAATCGGTGTACCATGTGTCATAAAACCAACCATGAGTTCATCGGGCAAAGGACAAAGCACCGTAAAAAACATGGCCGACGCCGAAAAATCGTGGACCTATGCACAGGAAGGAGCGCGCGGAGGCGCAGATGCGGTCATCGTGGAAGGCTTTGTAGATTTTGATTATGAAATTACGCTATTGACCCTGCGCTATGAAGGAGACACGAGTTTTTGCGCGCCAATAGGACATCGGCAGGTAGATGGCGACTATCACGAATCGTGGCAGCCACAGCCTATGAGCGAGGCCGCACTTGAAGGCGCACAACGGATTGGCAAAGCAATCACCGACGCACTGGGCGGCCGCGGCATATTTGGCGTAGAGCTATTTGTAAAAGGCGATGACATCTACTTCAGCGAAGTATCACCCCGCCCACACGACACGGGCATGGTAACCATGATATCGCAAGACCTGTCTGAATTTGCCCTGCATGCGCGGGCAATTTTGGGATTACCAGTGCCAAACATCAAACACCACGGTCCCTCTGCTTCGCATGTAATCCTGGTAGAAGGACACTCGCAACAAGTACAATTCGGCAACCTGGGCGTAGCACTCACTGAACCCGATACAGAAATCCGCTTATTTGGCAAACCCGAAGTACAGGGAGAACGGCGAATGGGAGTCGTCCTTGCAAGAGGCGCGACACTGCAAGAAGCGCGCAAAAAGGCAAAAGCGGGAGCAAGGGCAGTCAGTATCGCACTTTGAAAAATCTCTTATGGTGTATTGTAAAACTGCCGTGCTTATTGCGCGGTAGTTTTTATTTATGATAAAATCAATTGCGCAACAGCATCTTCGTTAAGCGTAATACCGAGGCCGGGTTTGTCACTCAGAGTAACATGCCCATTTTCAAGCAACAAAGGCTCTGTAAGAAGCCCATTACCAAAAGGACCGCGCGCAAAACCGCTGGGGCATTCAGAAATAAAGCAATTGGGAGTCGCCGCGCCGACATGCAGACCCGCCATGAGATGAACAGGAGTACTCGTACTCACATGGGACGCCCAGGACACGCCAAACACATCGGCTAATTGTGCGATACGCAGCGTCTCAGAAATACCACCAGCCCGGCAGACATCGGGAAGAATGAGATCGCACTCTTTATTCAGCAAACGATCTCGCACAACATAGCGGTTGCAGTCTGTCTCCCCAACAGCGATTCGAACAGAAGTCGATTGGGTTAGCTGCCGATAACCCTGATGATCTTCGGGCAACAGAGCATCTTCAAACCATTCCACATTGCCGAGATCCTCGAGAAATCGGACAAAACGAAGAGCATCCTTAATATCGAATCCGCCGTGTGCATCAACGAGAAGCTTGCCGCGGTCTCCCACAGCGCGGGACATCTCTCGAACGACGTGCATTTGCTCGTCTATCGTCCCTCGTCCACAGGATGTCTTCACAACAGAAAACCCATCATCCAGAACCCTTTCAATCCCCTCGCAACGAGACTCAATAGTCTGGCCCGGCGTACCCGATGAATACACGGGAATTTGCAAGCGATAAGCACCACCGAGCAACCGCCAGATCGGTTCATTGTAGTACTTCCCGCGTATATCCCAAAGCGCGATATCGATCCCCGCAATCGCCTCCAGTGTAAACCCCTGCGTATGGGAGCGCAGGCGCATCGTCGAAAACATGCGCTCCCACAAAACGTCGATCGAGCGCGGATCCTCCCCGATAAGCACCGGACACAACAAATCTTCCACAATCGTTTTGACAACGCGGGGCGCAGCCGGAGCGTGGGCTTCGCCAATGCCCTCAATACCTTTATCCGTACGCACGCGAATAACCGCTGTCGAACGCCCCGAAGGATAGACACACAGGTGGCGCATATCGGCTCTGCCGGGAAAGGTCTGTGTAGATTGGGACGCGACTTGCGGAAATTTTAATCCTGCGGTATCTTCATATCGCGTCGCACCCTGCTGACGAGCGGTAGAGAGAATATCGCAGGTAATAGAAGTGATTTTCATTTGCGGCTCCTGGGGTGTATTGTAAAAAATACGTACAGACATGAAAATAGGACGGAAACCTGCTAATTTCTAACAAAAATTTTAACAGGAGGCAAGCTGTGGCCGAACAATCACATCTATTAAACGACGAGGCGATATTGCATTTTATTGCGCGGGGATACTGTGTGGTCAAAACAAATGTCGCGCCGCATATCCACGCACAAATTCTGACAGATGCAAAAAAAGCCATGGCAGAGGGAAACCCGGGCAATGACATATTGCACGCCGCACCGGGCTTGCGCGAAATTTTTGACGACGAAGCAATGATCGGCGCACTATCGAGCCTCCTCGGCAATTCTTATGTGATGCACTGCCACAGGCATTGCCATCGCAATACCGCAGGTACAGAAGGCCGAAATTTTCACCAGGACGGTTCAACGCGTCGCTTCGCCGGCTGGAGCCGACCGTGGCGGCGTCACCATCGCCCCCGAACTGTAATGGCAATTTGTTATCCGCACCAGACGCCGATTGAAATGGGACCCACTGGCGTGATACCCGGAACACAGTATTACAGTGCAAAACCGCAAAATGAGTTCGATTACGAATTCCCATTTGCAGTTGTCGATCCCGGCGATGTATTGCTCGTACATTTTGATTTGTTCCATCGCGTATCCAGCAACACAAGCAACCGTGATCGGTACATGATGAAATTTTTGTTCAAACGCACAGAAGAGCCAACAGCACCGAATTGGCATGCCGCATCGGATTTCGATCCCGATTTCGACACCCTTGCCCACCGAATAAAACCCGACCATCCATCCGATGTTTTATTGCGCCATCCCCTCGTATGGGAATTTATGTGGCGCTGGATGCGCGGTGAAACCCCGCCTACTTGGGGAGATGACGCACCCGTCTCCGTGGATGACATGATGCACAACCTGAACAGCGATGATCCAGGTGTCGTGCTAAATGCGACATACGCACTGGGGAGATTGGGCAAACACGCTGTACCAGCATTAATGGACGTATTGCTGGGACCAGATGAAGCACTTCGAGAGCAAGTACCCGCAGCACTATCAGCAGCAGGTAGGTACGCTGTAGATCCACTCGTCCAGGCATTGACACACTCGGATGACTGGGTGCGCGCAACGGCTGCGGATACCCTGGGCGACATTGGCTTACCAGCCCTCGACGCGCTACCCGCTATTCGCAACGCACTTTCAGACCGGGACGACTGGGTGCGCCACAATGCCACGCGCGCATTGACCATCTGGAGCAAAGCCGCCGAAACCGCCCGCAATGACCTGCTCACAGCACTAAAAGACGCCGAGCCTTTTGTCGGCTTCAACGCGCTAACAGCTCTGGAACACATGGACAGCGTTGACGATGCACAGGTACTGCCATTGTTAAAAACAATGCAAAACCATGAACACTCGCGATTGCGCTATCAAGTGAACGAAATGCTACAACGCGTAGCCTGACCGAACGTTAAGGAATACAATGTCTTCCAAACGCGAACAGTTAATTCAAGAGGGATTCTGTGTATTTGAAAATGTACTCACCCCCGAAATGGTTGCGCGCACAAACGCAGTGTCCAATCGCCTGTTAGACGCGCAAGACGCCGAGTATTTTGAGGAACAAAAATCGACGGGCAGTTTGATCAGCATTTACAATGACGACTTTTTTGCCGAACTGGTCACATGGTCAAAAGCACTAAATGCTTTGCGAGAAATGGGCTTTGATCACCCCACCTTTTCATCAGGCTATATAATCAGCAAACCCCCGCATAGCCCACCCCTGTTCTGGCATCAGGACTGGTGGGGATGGAATGATCCCATCAGCTACGAGCCCCTGCCGCAACAGGTATTTTTGATGTACTATCTCGTAGATACCTCGCGTAAAAATGGGTGTTTGAGATTAATCGAAGGCTCGCACTTAAAACGACATCTCCTGCACGACATAACCCCCGAAGCACATACCGATGATTTGAGGCGCGTATCCGATCCAGACCATCCGGCCTATCAGTCGTATCCCGACGAGCGCGATGTTCCCGTGCGTGCTGGCGACCTGGTCATCGGCGATTCGCGGCTATTGCACAGCGCACACGCCAACAAAACGGATCAGCGGCGGACAGTCATCACACTGTGGTACCACCCGATATACAACGAACTACCCGACGGCATGCGCGCCCGCCTGGCGAACCGGCACCCAATACCAGATCACTGGTCTGAAGAAGCCACCCGCAAAATCGCGCCACTAATGCCCATTTACGAAGGCGAATGCGAAGAACTCGAATGGAATCGCATTCCCGGACCTGCATTAGTGTAATCGAGAGAAAAGACAAAAAAATGAAAATCGCCGCTCTCATTTCCGGTGGTGTCGATAGTTCCGTGGCTTTGAACATATTGAAAAATGAAAGCCACGACCTGACGGCATTTTACTTAAAAGTATGGCTCGAAGACGAACTCGCTTTCTTAGGGGAGTGTCCCTGGGAAACCGACCTGAAATTTGTCCGGGCCGTATGCGATCAACTCAATGTACCACTGGAGATAATCTCCCTACAATCTGAATACCTCGAACGCGTCGTATCTTATGCACTCGAAGAACTGCGCGCTGGACGCACACCCAGCCCAGATATATTTTGCAACCAGCGGATCAAATTCGGCGCATTCTTTGACCACATAGACAGCAGCTATGAAAAAGTGGCAACCGGACACTACGCCCAAATCGCACAGAGCAACGGAACTTATCATCTAAAACGCGCACCCGACCCCATTAAAGACCAGACCTACTTCTTATCCGGCATGTATCAATCACAGGTCGCGCGGGCATTATTTCCCATCGGAAACCTGATGAAAAGCGAAGTACGCCAACTCGCCCGAGATTTTGACCTGCCAAATCAAGCGCGAAAAGACAGCCAGGGAATATGCTTCTTAGGCAAAATCAGATATCCAGACTTTATCGCATTTCACCTGGGCGAAAAAAAAGGCGATATTATCGACAGAGAAACCGGACGAATCCTGGGACCCCATCGGGGCTACTATTATTACACAATAGGACAGCGGTATGGCCTGGGATTGGGCGGGGGACCCTGGTACGTCGTCCAAAAAGATATCGAGCGCAACATCATCTATGTATCCCACGCCACGAAGCACAAGAACACATCGCGGAACCAATTTGTCGCCACAAATCCCAACTGGATTGCAGAACCACCTGACAAAACCGCCCTGCAATTAAAACTGCGCCACGGTCCAGAATTACTCAACTGTGAAATCGAAGCAACAGACGACAACCGCTTATCCGTAACCATAGCAGAAAAAGACTCCGGCATAGCGCCCGGACAATTCGCCGTATTTTACGACGGCGACCTCTGCCTTGGTAGCGCGGTAATTGACCACTAAAAAAGAGAGAGCATAATGAGCATTGAAAAGGCGCGTGCCGCCGTCGAATCCGGCGATATACATACCCTGAAAAGACTGATAGCAGAAGATCCGCAACTGGCCAATAAAACCACAGCGGACAATCCCCGCACACTTTTGCACACACTCTGCGATTATCCCGCACACAGACCCAGAAGCCGCGAGTCCGCAAAAATATTGATACGCTCAGGCGCGGATGTCAATGCGCGGGCAAAGTTCGAGGGAAAAACTGACCCTGGCGAAACACCCTTGCATTGGGCAGCCAGCAGCGACGATGCGGAAATGATTGAAATACTTCTCGACAACGGTGCGGAAATCGACATCGATGGCGGGGTCATTGCAAACGGCACACCACTCTGGGAAGCCGTGATATTCGGCATGCAAAACGCAGCGGCAAAACTGATCCAGCGCGGGGCAACCTGCAACCTGATGATCGCTGCTGGCGTGGGGCGACTCGATCTCGTTGAAAAATTTTTCGATAAAGAAGGCAATATAACCGATACGGCGGGCGTCCTGCCCGGATGGTCAGAACCCCGATCTGAACGAGACTGTATCGACAGTGCCTTCGGAATGGCATGCCGCAATGGGCACCTCGAAACCGCCAGATGGTTGCTGGGGAAAAAACCGGATATCAACCGCAAAAATCCCGTCGGGGAAACGCCTCTGGATCAAGCCGTGGACAGAAAACACACCCAAGTAGCGAACTGGCTGATGACAATTGGCGCGAAACGATCCGCGAACCTGTGATGCCATCGCATTGAGGGGAAACAACTTATGAACAAAGTAGGACTGGTTCAACATCCCGATTTTCAAAAACACGACACGGGAGGCGCGCATCCCGAGCGTCCCGAGCGACTGCAAACACTGCATGCCCATCTCGATGCAACGGGCCTGACAAAAGACCTCATAACACTCGAACCCCGACAGGTCGATACATCCTGGTTGGAAAAAGCGCACACCCCCGAACATATTGCAAACGTAAAATCTCGATGTACACAAGGCATCACGTACATGGACGATTTTGACACCAGAATCTGTCCACTATCTTTTGACATAGCCCGACTCGCTGTTGGCGCAACATTTGAAGCCATTGACGCGGTCATAGCCGCGCGCGTACACACGGCTTTTTGTGCCGTGCGTCCCCCCGGACACCATGCCGAACGCAATCACGCAATGGGATTCTGTCTATTTAGCAACGCGGTCATAGCCGCGCGATATATACAAGAAACATATTCCCTTGAACGCGTGGCAATTGTAGATTGGGACGTGCATCACGGCAATGGCACACAGCACATATTGGAAACCGATCCCTCGGTATTCTTCTTTAGCATCCACCAATACCCCCATTATCCCGGCACGGGGCGGGATGACGAAACCGGTATTGGCGAAGGAGAGGGATTCACACTAAATGCACCCGTGCCCGCAGGCAGCGATGACGCGATGTACTTGCGTATATTCGACGACGTATTCTTGCCCGCCATGCACGCATTTAAACCGCAATTTGTCATTATCTCCGCTGGATTTGACGCGCATCGGTCCGATCCCTTATCGGCCACTCAAGTGACGGAATCCGGTTTTGCCGAAATGACAAAGCGCGTAATAGCTGTCGCACGAGACCACGCAGAAGGAAGGTTAATCTCTGTCCTGGAAGGCGGATATGATTTGGGCGGCCTCTCGCGCAGCGTAGAATCCCACATAAAGGAACTAATGAATGGGTAAAAAGAAAAAAATAATAGTCGCATTTCAAGGTGAACGCGGTGCATTTAGCGAAATGGCCGCGCGCTCGTACTTTGGCAAAGATGTCGAAGTCGTACCACAACGCAATTTCTCAGCCCTGTTTGCCGCAGTCGAACACGAAGAATGCACGCACGGCATGGTACCCATTGAAAACTCATTGATAGGTAGCATTCACGAAAATTACGACCACCTGTCAGCCCATCATTTACAGATCGTCGGCGAACTAAAATTGCGCATTGTACACAACTTAATTGTAAATCCAGGCGTGAAATTAAAAGACATCCGCTATATCTATTCGCAAGCACCTGCCCTGGCTCAGTGTACACAATTCACTGCATCCCTATCGCAGGCCGAAACAGTTATGACCTCCGATACCGCAGGAGCCGTAAAAGCTTTGAAAACATCGGGCGCACGCGATGCGGCTGCAATAGCGAGTGCCCAGGCGGCCTGGGATTGCGATCTGGAAATCTTGCAGGCGGGCATTGAAGACGACCATCAAAACTACACGCGATTTTTAGTCGTCACATCCGAGTCTCTAATACCTGAAAATCCAGACATCGAAATGCCCGCAAAAACATCGATCGTATTCGCCATGAAAAACGTGCCCGGCGCATTGTTTAAGAGCTTGAGCGTATTTGCCTTGCGCGACCTCAACCTGCTCAAAATCGAATCTCGCCCCCTCGCCGGCAAACCCTGGGAATACGCCTTCTCGCTCGACTTTGAGGGCCATATCCGTCAAGAACCCTGTACCCGCGCCATTGAACACCTGCGCGAAATCGCCACCTTTGTAAAAATCCTCGGTTCTTATCGACAGGGGGACATGGTCGAAGGCAAAGTTTGGAAAGACGAAAAACGCAAAACGTAAAAGCCCCCTCTCACCTTCTCTTAAGGATCTTACATGGCAAGTCAAAGATACGAAAACCTGTACGAAAAAATAGAAACAGCACTGCGAGAAAAACCAAAACGCACACAACTCTACAACGCAGTCAAACGGGCGCGAGATGCACGGCGCACGGCAATTGACATTCTGCCGCAAGGAGAGGCATTTCGCAAAGAAGTCCGCGACATCAAAGTGCGGTGCCTGCACAAATTGGACGACCTGGTCGATCAATTTGCCGAGAAAGTCGAATCGCGCGGGGCAAAAGTCTTCCTCGCGAAAGACGGTGCTGCTGCGATTGACTACATCTTAAAACTATCAGCAGAAAAAAATGCCGAGACCGTGGCAAAATCAAAATCACTAACCAGCGAAGAAATCGAAGTCAATCACCCGCTGGAAGACGCGGGCCTGGAAGTCATAGAAACCGACCTCGGCGAGCTTATTATCCAAAAAGTCCACGAAAAACCATTCCATCTGGTATTCCCCGCAGTCCATAAAACCGCCGTTGAAGTCGCCGAAATATTTAAAAAAGAAACAGGTGAGGACGTACCTAATGATGTAGATGCAATCATGAGAATCGTGCGCAAATACCTGCGGCCGATTTTTCTCAACGCCGACATCGGCATGACAGGCGCAAATGTAGGCGTAGCCGAATCGGGCACAATCCTGATCGAAACTAACGAAGGCAATGCCCGTCTGGTATCGAGCATACCCGATGTACACATCTGCATTATGGGACGCGAAAAAGTCGTGGAAACGGTAGAAGACGCATTGCAAATGATGCTGGCGCATCCGGTCAGCGCTGTCGGCCAACACACGACAACCTATGTAACGTGGATGAGTGGCAGATCGCCTCTGGGCGAAGGCGAGGGACGCGCACCGCGAGAATCGCATATCATCATCCTGGACAACGGTCGTACCAGGATGCAAGAAGACCCCCTGTTTTCAGACGCGCTCAACTGCATCCGCTGCGGCGCCTGCATGAATATCTGCCCGACATACGGCGTAGTCGGCGGACATACATTTGGATACATATACCCCGGACCGATTGGCATACCCTGGACAGCCGAAGTTCACGGCGTAGATAAGGCCGGCGACTTCGCGCCGCTGTGTATTTCGTGTGGCTTGTGCAAAGAAATATGCCCCGCAGAAATCGACATCCCAATGATGATAGCCGGGGTAAAAGACCGCGACAGCGAAGCCAATCCGCATCCGCGCGTCAACAAAATGCTGATGGCCGCTGAAAAAGCTGCAAAAATGAGCAGTTTGACAGCACCCATATCCAACTGGATGATGGACAATGGACTGGTGCGATGGGCAATGGAAAAAGTGATGGGCATTGATCGACGCCGTCAGCTACCCAAATTCAGCCGAAAGACACTCGTAAAACGCTTCGCAAAACGCGGACCATCTCCCGTATCGAACCCCGTTCGCAAAGTAGCCTTTTTCACAGATCTGTTTGCCAATTACAACGACCCCGACCTGGGAATGGCGGCAATTGAACGCCTGGAAGCACTCGGTTGCGAAGTCATCATCCCCCCTCAGAAAAGCAGTGGATATCCCTATATCGGGTACGGCGACCTGAAAAATGCGAAAAAAATTGCGCGCGAAAACGTGGATCTCCTCCTCCCCTATATACAACAGGGCTATGAGGTCGTTGCAACAGAACCCACGGCAACATATTGCCTGAAAATCTCATATCCCAAATTGCTCGAAAAAGCAGACGATGCCGTATCTGTCGCCGAACACACGTATGAGTTTTTCGAATTCCTATCCCTGCTCGAAAGCAATATTTCAGATGAAGAGCAAAATGTCCTGCGCGGACGCGCATTTGGATTCCACATCCCCTGTCACCAGCGCCCCCTGGGAGCAGGTGAACACGCAATGGCATTCTTGCGCCAGCGCGGTGCAGACGTCGCCCTCATCGAAACGGGCACCTGCTGTGGCATGGCGGGAACATTTGGCTTGAAAGCCGGACCCCTCGGTTACGAACTCGCACAGGCTGTTGGAGAGCCTCTCTTCGAAGGCTTTCGCGAAGCCAGTATAGAAGCCATCGTAACAGAAAGCAGCGTATGCGCCATCCATCTGTCTGAAGGAACCGAACTCGAAGTCTGGCATCCCTTAAACCTGCTTCGTCTCCTGGAGTAGAACACATCCTGTCCTGCAATCGAAGACAGTTTTTAGAAAAAACTTGCATCCCTAATACAAGTGTATTATATTAGTAATACAGTAATTCACTATAAGAGAATGCCTTATGTTGATCTCGATTGACCATCACAATGGCATCCCCGTTTTTCGCCAGGTTATCGACCAGGTGAAATTCTACATAGTCAGCGGGCTCCTCGCGCCGGGTGACGAACTGCCCTCAACCCGCGCATTATCGGGACAACTGGGACTCAATCCAATGACAGTGAGCAAAGCGTACAGCCTGTTGGAAGCAGAGGGATTGGTCGAGCGGCGACGCGGACGGCCTCTAACTATAAAACCACTACAAGATCAAATCGTACACGCCGAAAAACTGGAACAACTCAAACCACAACTCACGCAATTGGCAACAATGGTTCGACAATTAGGGGTAGATCGGGCGGAAGTCGTGGATCTCTTCATATCCATCTTAGATGCTCTGGAGAAAGAAAATGATAACACCTGATCAGACATCTGTATTTGAAGCCACATCACTGACCAAAAAATTCGGCGACACCATAGCGCTCAACTCCGTAACGCTCTCTCTTGGGGCGCATCGCGTAATTGGATTGATCGGACGCAATGGCGGGGGCAAAACCACCTTAATCCAGCACATGATCGGCCTGTATTTGCCCACAGAGGGCATGTGTAAAACACTGGGACGCGCGTGCGATCAGCTGGGTGCAAATGAACTCTCGCGCATAGGCGTGGTACATCAGGAAAATCGATTTTTCGAATGGATGACCGTCGAACAGCACCTGCACTACGTGTCCTCATTTTACGAGATATGGGACCGCGACCTGGAAGCGCATCTGTTGCGCGAACTCGAACTGGAAACATCTGCACGCGTGGGCAACCTGTCTTCGGGGAACATGCAAAAATTGGGAATCATTCTGGCAGTATGTCATCATCCCGAGCTATTGATCTTAGATGAGCCGGTCAGTGGCCTGGACCCCATTGCCCGCGAGACACTATTGAAATTTCTAATGAGACTCCTGGCTGAAGACGAAAACACAATCGTGATCTCCTCACATATCTTGCGGGACATCGAAAAAATAGTAGATTGGGTCGTATGCCTCGACGAAGGTGTGGTCAAAGCCGACAAGTCCCTGGACGATCTGCACCAGACTTATGCAAAGTGGACAGTCACGGGAAACAATCTGCCCCAGCAATTTTCTGAACCTTATATCCTATCGCAAACAGTGAACGGAGTACAGGCACAATTGATCGTCAATCAGGCACTGGGCAATGCACACCAATTCAAGCAGACCTATCAGGCTGATATCACCAGTCAGTCCCTGAACCTCGACCAGCTATTTCCCATCCTGATACGGGAGGATTCGTAATGGGTATTCTTCCGTTTTTCACATTTTGGCGAAGCCCTGTTTACATTATCATCGCACTTTGTGTAAGCTGGTTTCTCTTCCAAAACTCGGTGTCTTCCCACGCACATCGGTTCTCTTTTTTCTTTTTATTTTTCTTTATTGAACTTTACGGTGGGATTATCGGCAGTATTGTAGGAGAGAACCAGCATCGGATGCTCACATGGACCCTGCCGCATTTTCGCAAGCGCCTGATGATGTGGTCGATTATTGTCGGACTATTTTCCGTTGTCGCGTGTACTATTGTGCTGACTTATGCTCCCCTCAATGCATCCTGGTCAACGATTTTGCTGCTGAATCTGAGCCTCTATTGTATTGGATTTGCCTTTTCAGGGGGTTGGAGTTTTGGTATCCAGAACCCCGGATTGGCTTCCGTATGCCGGAGCCTCATCGTATTTCTGGGACTGGCATCAGCCTATTTGTGGCAAGAGGTACTCGCATTTGGAGAGCAACAAAAATTGGGGTTGGCTCTCATCGCATTCGCCATCGCAATTGGAGCTTATTATTTCGCCTTTAACCAGACAACTTTTCGAAGTAAGCCATTTTCTTTCGTTTTTCCACTGCGCTTAACCCTTTTTCCTCCAACCCGGGAGTTTTGGGAAAAAAATAGATTGAACAGGCGAAAGGCGAGTACCGGGGTATGGCATCTCGATCACATCGGCACAGGCATCTTCAATTGGCTGCGTGCCGGTCAGTACGAAAATTATGGTCAGAGTAGATGGGGATGGCCTCTTTCTGCATTTTCTGCAGTAGTGGCAATGGTATTCTTTCTTCTTGGCATGATCACGCATATGTTCGGGTTGTGGGATCGGTCTCCGTACGATTTTGAGACACTATCAAAAGTGATTTATCACATGATTTTTTATTTTAACCCGTTGGACTCCAAGATCACTGGGGATATATTCACTGCAGTATGTTTCGGCATTTCTATGTATCTTTTTACTCCTCCTACTTCACTGAAAAGAGGGTATGTCTATCCGCTTTCTCGCACCCAGCGGATGTGGATTCGGTATAGCAGTTTGCTGGTGCAAAATATTTCTTTTTTTGCAGTATCTATTCTGGTATTGGGGGTTCTGGGCATCCTGGCGGGGGCAAAGATCGGGTTTGTGTCTGAAGGGAATATTTCTCTGAGAATACTCTGTGTCTTTGGGTGGTGGGTCGTGCTTTTACCGATATTGCAGTGGTTGCAAGTCAAATATGACCTGTATGAATTTCAAAGAATGCGGCAACAGGTATGGGGGATGGCTTGTCTGATCCTGGTCCTGATTTTGTCTCTTGTCTTCACTGGTTTCACCAGTCTGATGCGCGTCTGGTATCCCGATTTGATGTTGACCTATGAAGCGCCGATCCTTTTTGTCTGTTTTATTCTTTTGCAATGGTTCCTGTTGGCTCGGCTCAAACGGTATTATGCCACACAGGATCTGGTTTAGTGTCTGGTTTATTCTTTGTCTAAACACTTGTTATTTTTAGATATGTAAACGTTTTTTGTTCTAAATATACATCGAATAGCACTTGCTTAATCGGCACAACAAACGGCATCCAAATGGGGATGACACCCTCCTGTTAGATGCCGTTTATTTTGCTTTTTGACATGGGATTCTCGACAGATTTTTGGTGATGGGAGGAATATAGCAATGCAAAAATCCGGTCTCGATAAATGGCCCCTCATTGGACAACACCCCACACTCTTAGACGTACAAAAGCGCGCATGCCGCGTGGCGAATAGCGAATTACCCGTCAACATCAGTGGAGAAACTGGCACGGGCAAAGAATTGCTCGCCCGATATATCCACGGCATTAGCCACCGCAACAGGGGACCATTTGTAACCGTTGACTGCGGCCTGCTCACTTCTGAAATGGCGCGCAGCGAGCTATTTGGATATGTTCGCGGTGCTTTTACGGGCGCCAGTGAAACGCGTCTTGGACTGGTTGAATCTGCCCGAGGAGGTACGCTATTCCTCGATGAAATAGGCGAATTGCCGTCCAACCTTCAGTTGCAATTGCTCCGCCTGGTACAGGAACAGGAATTTCGCCGCGTAGGCGAAGCATCCATGCGCCGATCCAACGTGCGCCTGATCACCGCGACACACTGCAACTTGCGAAAAATGGTACGAAAAAAGTCATTTCGAGAAGACCTCTATTACCGTTTAAATGTCGTACCCATACAATTGCCGGCCTTGCGGAAGCGACTGAGCGACTTACCACTATTGATCGCGCATTTCTGCCAGGAAATGAAGGAATACAATCGCGTATTTTCCTCCGAAGTAATTCAAAGGATGTCGCATTATGCCTGGCCCGGCAATGTTCGAGAACTGCAACACGAAGTCGCCCGATTGATGGTCATGGGCGAAGGTAAAATTATCCGCGTATCCGATCTGCGCTCTCGCATTCGAGGGTCCAAACCCGAAGTCGATGTATTTGACCTGCCATTTAAGGAAGCCAGACAACTGGCGAATAGCCAGTTCATGCGAGAGTATCTCGACAGAGCATTGAAGAAAACACAGGGCAATGTATCGGAAGCAGCGCGGCAATGCGGGATTGGCCGACAGTATTTCCAATTGCGCATGTCTGAACACGGGCTAAGATCGGCATATTACAAGAAAAAATAGTGCCTCGCGATATACTAAAAAACGTCAATAGAAAAACCCATTGACGTTTTTCCTTGCAGGACGTTTCTTGAGCTTATCATGCAATACATCGCCGACATACACCTGCACTCGCGCTTTGCCCGCGCAACCAGCAAAACCCTGAACCCCGAAAACCTGTATCGGTGGAGCCTCATCAAAGGTCTGACAGTAGTGGGCACCGGAGATTTCACCCATCCGGTATGGTTTGAAGAACTGCGCGACCAACTCGAACCCGCCGAAGAAGGGCTATATCAATTGCGCCCAGACCTCAGGCGAGGTATAGACGCCGAATTGCCGCCAGCCTGTCGCGGACAAATGCGGTTTGTACTCTCAGTCGAAATCAGCCTCATCTACAAAAAAAACGACAAAACCAGAAAAATACATCACGTCGTCACAATGCCGAGTTTTGACGCTGTAGCGCGTTTAAATGCGCGGCTCGGTGCAATAGGCAACCTGAAATCAGACGGACGCCCCATCCTGGGTCTGGACAGTCGAGACCTGGTAGAAATATGTCTGGAAGCGTGTGACGACGTCCTCTTTATACCCGCCCACATCTGGACCCCTCACTTCGCGGTCCTGGGCGCGAGTTCCGGGTTCGACACCCTCGAAGAATGTTTTGAAGACATGCTCCCCTACATCTTCGCCGTAGAAACCGGCCTGTCTTCTGACCCACCGATGAACTGGCGCCTATCCATGCTGGACAACTACGCAATCGTCTCCAATTCAGACGCGCATTCCCCGCAAAAGCTCGCCCGCGAAGCCACCTGCTTTAATACCGATCTATCCTTCCGCGGAATGTATGACGCATTGAAAGACCGAGACCCAACGCGCTTCACAGGCACACTGGAATTTTACCCCGAAGAAGGCAAATACCACTTTGACGGACATCGAAAATGCGACATATGCTGGAAACCCGTACAAACCCTCGACGCAAACGAAATCTGTCCGGTATGTGGCCGCAAATTGACCGTTGGCGTACTCCACCGCGTTGAAAAACTCGCAGACCGCGCAGACGGCGACCGCCCCGACATCGCGATGCCCTTTGAAAATCTGATCCCACTGCCGGAAATCATCGGCTCAGTCCTCCAGGTAGGTCCCACCAGCAAACGCGTACAAACCGTGTACGAACAAATGCTATCAACACACGGGGCAGAATTGAAAATCTTGCGCGAACTGCCCATCGAAGAAATCGCCAAAACGGGAGATCCCCTCATCGCCGAAGGCATTCGACGCATGCGCGAAGGAAAAGTACACATCGCCCCGGGATACGACGGCGTGTACGGAAAAATTCAAGTCTTCTCCGACGAAGACCGCGCACTTTTAAGCGGACAGGAATCGCTATTTCACATACCAGCCGCAGAGCCTTTGAAAGAGGAAGAAGTGAACGCAAGCCTGGACAAGAGCACAGAAACCGCGATCGTCAAAGAGTCTCCCGTCTCACTTCACACTTCTCACTTCCCCCTCCTCGACCCACACCAGCAAGCAGCCGTAACCATGGACAAAGGACCCGTCATCGTAACCGCGGGACCTGGCACAGGAAAAACGCGGGTACTCACCCATCGCGTAATCGACCTGATCCAGAACCGCGGCGTATCACCCGCTTCTATAATGGCCGTAACATTTACCAACCGCGCCGCAACTGAAATGTGGGAACGGATCGTATCCCTATCCTCCGGAGGCGAAGAACTCGTCCCCATGCGCGTGGGCACATTCCACCGCCTATCACTGGACCTCCTGCGAGAATACGCCCCCGAGCGAATGGGCGCAATAGCCGACCGCGGAGAAGCCCGCGCCGTCTTACAAGAAGCAATCGCCGACATCAACACCGAAATATCGGTCGATGACGCGCTCTCCCAAATCTCGCAATACAAAGCTACAGGACAGGAAATATCCGACATCACCGACACTGAACTTCAAACCATTTACACCAATTATCAACACCGCCTGACCGCTTATGGCCTCATGGACTTTGACGACATCTTGCTCATCCTCCACAATGTACTCTGCGACGACATTTTGCAAACAGTCCAGGCGCGTTTTACCCACGTACTCGTCGATGAATTTCAGGACGTCAACGCCGTACAATACGCACTGATTCAAAAATTAGCCGGAGATGGATCGGGCCTCTTTGTCATCGGCGACCCCGATCAAGCCATCTATGGTTTTCGGGGCGCGAGCGCGGGGTATTTCGCACAATTAAAAGCGGACTATCCCCACGCGAACGAAGTGATCTTACAACAATCATATCGCTCCACCCCTCAGATCATCTCCGCAGCATCCAGCCTGCTTCGCGGACGATCGTACATCCCCATACGAGAAAATGGCCCAAATCTGAGAGCCTTATCCACACCCGGCGAAACCGGCGAAGGCATCGCCATCGTCGAAGAAATCTCCCGAATGGTCGGCGGCGCAGACTTATTGCAAGCCAACGAAGAAGGCAAACGCAGCCTGGACGACTTCGCCGTATTATTCCGCACCGGACGTCAGACAGACGCCCTGGAAACATGCTTCTTACAGGCCGGGATCCCCTATCGCGTCGTCGGACAAAAAAATTATCTGGATGCGGCTTCAGTACAGCACGCCCTATCGTTTTTTAAGTGCGTCCTGAGGGACGACATTTCCAGCGCCCCAACCACCAGAGATATAATCGACCTCCTCTCCATCCCCGCATTTGACCCTGGCAGAGAAGTCCGCGCATCAATACGCCAGCAAATTCAAAACACCGCACTATCAGACGCTGTACAGGAAAAATTAGACGCCGCGCTGGGAGCTGTAGATCGCTTCCGCAATGAAACATCCCACCTATCGCCTTCTGAACTCATAGCAAAATGGGCAGAAGAATTTGCGACATCAGAAGATATCGACCTCGAAAGATTGAGCCTATTGGCTCAAGGCGTGGATACCATCGCAGAGTTATTGGAAATCATCACCCTGGGACAGGATGGCGACTTTGTACGTCGTGGAAAAATTGCGCGGCCCGAAGCCGTCACACTCATGACCTTGCATGCGTCCAAGGGTCTGGAATTCCCCGTGGTATTTATCTGTGGGGTTGAGGAAGGATTAATCCCGCACGCCGATGCGGATATCGAAGAAGAGAAACGCCTGTTTTTCGTCGGCATAACCCGCGGACAAGACGAAGTAATTTTGACCCGCGCCCGAAGCCGCAGGCGATTTGGCGAACGCATCACACCCGAAATATCGCGCTTTGTAGCCGATATCCCCGAAGACGTCATCGAATTTGTCGATTTGCGAACCGAAAGACGCAAACCCGCCGAACAATTATCCCTGTTTTAAAATATCGAGCATCTCGTGTACCGCGTCGTGAATGCGGTCTTCTGTATCTTCAACGAAGGGACCCGTGCGTTTCCAGTGTTGCTGATTGAACCAGACCTCGTAGCCCCCTTCTGGAATCTGCCTTTTAACGGGAATATAACCGACAATATCATTCGTATAAGCCGCCACCAGAAGATTGTCAAAATAAGGCGCCAGTTCTCTTTTCAAACGCAACCCGTGCTCCACATTCATCTCCGCGGCAAGCCCGACGATAGCCAGCGCATCGCCAAAACGCACAGTCTGGATCTCAAACGGAAAGCTGGTCGCAACCGGAATATTGTTTTTAACGCTATCGAACAAATGTCGCGCCCATGCCCGCACATAGTCCGAACCGGCGTCCAGGCCGGACTTGACCAAATCCATATCGATGGGTTCGGTCTCTATACTGAGAATGGTCTGCGCAATAGAAATCGGACCGCTGATGTGCCGCAGGTCTTGAGAAGCGAGCACCCGGGTAACGGACTCACCCAATTCGACGCCAATATCGCGGATCTCATCGACCTCCCGCTGAACAAAAACATTTGACATCGGATCGACTGGCTTCGTCTTCTGATCTCCGGCACAGCCCTGCAAAAAACAAGTCTCGACATCGGGATACACCGCTTCGATATGGTCGTAAGCAAAACACACGTAATCCCCCCCAATAAGCGTCCCGCTGCGGCTGGTGGGATGACAGGCATAAGAAAAAATAACACATCGCAACTCGCCTTCGGGAGACTCCACCGCAATAACCGGAACATCGTGGTCGTGAGGCGCTTCCAGAGAGGGCACCCACGCCACACCACCCTTTCCATCTGGCTTGCGACGGGACCTCGCGATATCACAACTCCCCGTACCAAAACCGAGACGCGCAGGAGACCGATCTTCCCAGGCCATTTTTGCACAGCGCGCGACATTTTCAAAAAGATCTTCGAGATAATCGTCGTCCAGTTCCCCGTGCCGCTCCCTGTCCATCTCCCGGATACAGGGACCGCAATGCGTATGCGAACCATTGAGAATAATATGCGCCGGATCAATACCCGTAGCCGCGTTAATCCTGCTTCTCACCTCGTCGGTGCGCTCGTAAAAACCCAGAATCTCGGCACCGACAATAAGCAGCGGTGTCTCGCCGTCGTCTATCGCGACCGCCGTAGCCTTCAAAGGGTGATAAACTTCGGTAGAAGGCTCTTGCCTCGCCGCAAACCCGGCCAGATAAATCCCCACGGGTGGGGTAATATCGACCGTGCTAACGCCGACTTGATAGGTATGATTGGATGATGACATGACATATATTCCCTATAAAAATCGCGTAATTTGATACGCATCAATCTCTGTCTCGAGATCTTTCCCCAGAACCAGATCCGCGATGAGTTTCCCGCTATAAGGACCGAGTTGCAAGCCCGTGGGACCGTGCCCGGTAGCGAGATAAATATTTCGAATATTTGGAACGCTCCCCAGCACCGGCAAATGATCCTCCGTGTACGGACGCAGCCCAACCCGAATCTCCCGAACCTCTGCCTGCGCCAGACCCGGCGCCACCCGCAGGGCTTCTGCCAGAACCTCGAGCACCCCCGCGGCAGTCGTGCGCGCCTCAAAACCGGATCCCGTCTCCCGCGTAGCACCTACAACCACGCGGCCATCCGGCCAGGGAACCATATAGTGACCGCGCACAGCACTGATAATGGGCCATGACGACGTATCCGTATCGCCCAGACCCAGATGAATAATCTGACCGCGCTGCGGTTCAACCGGAATATGAACGCCAAGCTGATCCCCAAATGCCTGTGACCACGCCCCACCCGCGATAACAACCTTACCAGCAGAGACAGTTTCTCCATCTGTAATAACACCCGTAACCGCATCATCCTGGATCAAAAGCTGTTCAACTCCCGCGTGCTTAACCACAAGCCCCTTCGCTTCCGCAGCCCGGTGCAGGGCAGCCGCCAGAAGCCGACCATCCACGCGGGCGGCATCGCGGTAGAAAATCGCACCGCGCACATCTCCCAGAGTGGGAAAGCGTCTGCGCGCTTCATCCGAAGAAATCTCGTACAAATCTTCCTCAGCCGGTTCACCGCGTTGATCCCGGCGGTTAAAAATATGTTGTCGCGCAATAGCAAAAGACTCTATCTCATCATAAGAAACAGCGACGAGCATCATCCCACAAGTTGCAAAACCCGTCTCTCCATCCTGTTCCGCCTGCAAATTATCCACCAATTGTGGATAATATACGGAAGCAAACGCAGCAAGCCGCAGCCAGGGATCTGGATCGCGGGTATTGGTAGCAGGCGAAAGAATACCCGCACCTGCATCCGTAGCGCGGCCTGCATCCCTCCGATCAACGAGCAAGGTCTTTGCCCCGTCGCACACCAGATGATACGCGGCAGAAATCCCGACAACACCACCGCCGATAACAATAGCGTCATAACTCATTTTTTTCATCTCTTTCCATATTATCCCGACAGACCCCATATCTCAGCCGCAGTCCCGCCCAGAATGCGTTCTATATCCCCATCCGTCAGAAAGGGCAACCCCTCGCGAATAAGGCGAAGTTCATCAGCAAGCGTGGGCCACTTGTGCTTGACCCGGTGATACCCGGGATAACCAGTCCCCCAGACTGTACGCTGAGCAGTAAAAACCCCCAGCGCCGCCTCAATATAGGGATGCACATCTTCGTACGGATGAGCTTCTTGAGAACGCCCAGCCACATCCGAAAGTTTAAAAAACACATTGTCAAAACGCGCCAGATCCAGAACAGGCTGATATTTAGCAAGCGGACGATCTATTTCTGGATATCCCATATGGTCCAAAATAAGAACAGTATTCGGACACCGCCTCGCAATCGCAGCGACCTGATCCGCATCCTCGGGCCGCAAATGAAACTGGATAACAGCGTCGAGCGCCGCGATCTCTTCCCACATCGGACCATTCTGCTCCGTAAGCAAAATCTTTTCATCGGGATAGTACATCGGATGCAAACGAAACCCAACCAGACCGCGCTCCCGAACCCAGTAGCGCACCTGCTCGGCATTGTCGGGATCCTGGGGATCAACAAGACCATGCCCGACAAACCGATCCGGATACCGAACAACCGAGTCCGCGATATAACCATTATCCCAGGTGGACCAACTCGTTTGCACAAGCACAGTCCAATCCACCCCTTCGGCATCCATATCAGCCAAAAGTTCCTCAGCAGTACCCGGCTCATCCGGATAGCTATTCCACGTCGGCGCAGTAGGACCAACCGGATACTTATCCGAAATTTCCCAAATGTGAACGTGCGTATCGACAATCATAAATAAGTCCTATAAGAAACAAAAGCCCGATAGAATCGGGCTTATTCATATAATTTGCGGGATATGCATAATTCCATATAATCGCGTCACGCATCCAACGCCTGCTCAAATGCCTCAAGGCTGGACACCTGGATCGCTGCACGATGCAACTGCTTGAGACGTTGCAAATCGTCAATGGCCGCAATGCGAGCAGATAGGGGATGTGTCTCGTACATATCAAATCGAATCTCCAACACTTCAAGGATATCTTCGAGCGTGCTTTTTCTTTCGCCCTGCTCAATACCCAGTTGCTTAATGTATTGTGCAAACGACGATTCGCGCATAATGGCATCCATAAGACCCTCCTGTAATAGAATACGATTGATCAGTGTCTGATCATACGCTAACCCACTCAATATCATCAACCTGCCCAAAATGTCAACCTTTATTGATTCATCCACCCGCAGCGCATTCGTCGCGTCAACACAGTGATGTAACCACGCCTCCGAATCTATCCCAACAGGACGTTTCATCAACGGCACGAACGGAAACAAGCCCGAAGGTCCGCCATCTATAATATCCTGTCCGTCTATTTCACTCAGCCGAATCACGCTATATTTGATCACAGCAAGATGGCCGGACATTTTATGAACAAAGTGCCCCGGATCGCGCCGACCTGCACCGCGCCGCAAGTAGATCACACTCGAATAAATCGGCAGGTTGTGCTGCTCTATCGCACGTATCATATAGCCCGCCATGCGCAGCGGCATAGACGGATCGTCAGTGGTTTGAAACTCCGTATGGATCAACGCCTCCTCACCTGCGATAAGGACGCGGATAAGGCTGTCCATGTGTCGTGTTTCAACGGTGTTTTGCTCTGTGTCGAGGATGTCCAGGACTTCTACATCGTCCTGTCCGAATGTGAGGCGGATGAAGTCTTTGGGGTAGGTTTGGATGAGGTCTTTAGAGATGGTGTCATATTCGGCCATGTGGGATGCCCTGAGTCTGATGGGTGAATTTGATCAGACACAAAGCAAATATCAGGCCAACATCACAGAATTGAGCGATAAATTGTATAGACAGAAATTCAAGAACCCTCATCAGGCTTTTAATCGGCTGTATTGCGTCCTTACCTTGACTGTAAGGATCACACCTGGAGGCACATACAAACCGAACGCGCCGGGATACAAAAGTGTACGTTTTGATCCATGAATGATGGGGTATCATGAAAGATTTTTACATTTAAAAAAAATAGCGGTTGGACTTGATCCGTTTTGCGCTGGACTCCATCCATCCTTCAATCGTGAAAATCATAAAAACAAAAGAATAAGGTGGACAAATCAATGTTGTTTATCCATCTCATTAATGGAAAATTTCGGTCACTTTTATATATAATTCTCTAAATTTCTACCTGAGCTTACTTTCTTCTCTTTCAATAATCTCCAGTTGCGCCTCTATTGCTGCGTAGTAATCGGGTAGTGGTTCAACCTCATATAGCATATCAACACCCTGCTGCTGGCAGTTAGCGAACAGGATCATGCCACCTTCACTCGGCTCCTCCACGTTCTGCACAGTCTCTCGGAGGTCGGCATAGAAACCTCTCCAGTCTGCATTCTCGGTCTTCAATTCTCCAGATGCCATTCTATAAAATGTGGTCTTTGCACTCGGGAATACCATTCGTTTGAAGAATCCCTCCTCAACCACCTGCCTGTGACAACTTATTAAACGCGACTCGAAAAATGAGTTCATTGCATCTATGATCGTCCGGTATTGGTACAAAAATTCATCTCGGAAATTGGTAGCGAGATCCTGAAGCTCCTTAACAGCTCTTCGAAGATGCCGTCCCTTGAACCACCCGCTGATCCCTTTACCGGTAAAGACACCGATCAAGCTGCCTATCATGGTAGTCACAGCCGGTATAATAATAGCTGATGTGCCTCCAGTCACGGGAGCCAACACCAAGCCTAACCCAAGACCGACCTTACCTCCGACCCAGCCTCCGGCACCGACAGCAGCACTGTCAAGCGCGGTATGTTCCACCGCAGTCTTTCCATCGAGATCACCTTTGTGCCATTTATAGGCATTCTTACTTGCGTTGATCGCCAATGTGATGATGGGGATGCTGTCGATCCCATCTCCGAGATCGGCTATTCCCTCAAACGTGTCGGCAGTACTATGAAATACTTCTTGAGAAGAGAGATTAGGATTGATTATAACTCGCGGGTTGTCGCGAAAGGCATCAGCCATTTCCTGGTTCGCGATCACGTCTATATCCGGATGCTTGTCGAGATGCTCCTGGATGTAATGTGGATCATGTGTAACTTTGACGTTGTATGGCTTCCCGTCTATTATATGGTCCACTCCCTCTGCGGTACCTGACTCAGGGGTTTCAACGTTATGCCCTCTCGCCGAATAGTAATCGGCCACAGCCTCCTCGCCAGTGTAGCCCTTGTATTTGTGGATCATTGATCGCCAAGCTGCTTCTCCAGGCTCGGACCTGATGATCTCGCTTTTCATGAAGCCCATGAGATCATCAAGGCTCTCGAAGTCTTGTGCGTGGTGTAGATGCTCCATCCCTCTCAGGGCTTGGGAATCCAGCTTCATAGTGTTATAGAGCACATCGAACACGCTCACACCAGTCACAACTGCGCCATCTACCCCCAATTCTCTAGCTACACGATTCCGCAGTGATTCGTCAACCGTGAGCGTTTTTGTGAGAAAGGTCCGCTGGCGTGACCGATGGATGTATGAGACTGTGCTGAGTGTGACAGTTGCAATAGCTATACAGATGAAAATAACTTCCATACGCGATTCCTTTCATCTAATACCTGTTGACACGCAGTCTAGTTAAGAGGGGGACTGTCAAATGCTGTGGATGAGTACGAGCGTAGCTGCTCAATGTGGTAGTCTTTGAAGTTTTTATAGTTACTCATTTTCGGACTCTGTTGAATTATGCTCTGTAAAACAAAAGCCCGCTGGATGTCCATCCCATCGGGCTTTTTTATTTTTTAAATGCGTTCGCTTGGCCCCAATTTTTCTTACCTGCAAAATTCTCAAGTTATACTCTGGTCGAAGTTCATCCTGCATTTCTGTCTCATTCTGCTTCATAAATCTATTTCTTCACCTGAATTATTTCTTTTCAAAACCTACCCGCTGATAACCATTCCATCAGCCTTTTATTTTTCTAAAATTTCTCAGCTTTTGCCCAAACCTGAAATATTTTGGCCTTTCACAAGGACTTCTTGCTCCACTTCAAGGCGGTAGGTTTGTTGCAAAAAGTAAGTGAACCAAGTCTTGATAACGCGCCAAGTCCTATCTATCGGGTACGGTGCTGCCTCACCGAGTCGGTCTTCCAAAAACATCTGTGCCTGGCTATCCGACAGGCCATTGGATGCCAAACCATCAATCTCCGCTATAATAGGCATTTGTTTGAAGATGCTAGTAATGTAAGATACAAATAAATTTTTTGTTAGCCCTTCCGGTACTGAGAGGACGGTCAGGTCTTTTTGGGCTGCTTCCCAAGCACTAGTGACCATCTTATCCAGTCCTTGGCCAATATAAACATCCCACAGATACTCAGGTGTGGGACACCGAGGCACCCATTGTGAAGCGGGGGCGGCGGCGTTATTATTTTGATCTATCTCTGGCAGGTGAGGTAGCGCACCATTGGAGAGAAGACGATCAGCCTCGTGTCTGATATTTTCCTGAAGTTCCTGTGTAGCTGGAATTGCTGCATCAAGGAGTGCTGTTTCCCATTGCGTGAGGCTATCAAAATCAACTGGCAGTTCGAGTAGCAACTCAACATTTGCCGGCGTTGTCCATCCAAGTCCGCGGCTTGTGAGATTAGCTGAGCCTACTAGGCAACGACTATCGCCCCGATAGTACTTCGCATGTAGATGGGGATGAACTAAAAGTTTCCCACCTGGAAATCCCTCAATTACATCCAATATTTCTAAGTCACAAGCTCCTGCTGCTATGTCTTCCGGCAGCCAACGTGTTACGCATGTCAGGGAAATAGAGTTACTTGATATTTCATCAACTACTTTTTGAAGGGTTGTAATCTTTATGTAAGGGGCTGCAAGAAAAAGACTGTCTTTGGCAGAACGAATTATATTCAAAAGGTCAGCCCCAAGAGGTAACACTACACCCATTCTACTCATCCTCTTTTGGTTCTGTCAGGAAGACCTGCGCCATCTTTCCCCATTCTTGCCTCATTTCAAACAGTTTTATCTGGTCTCGCGTCTCTTCCGTCTCGTAGCGTGCCCAAGCTGCAAACAGCAAATTTAAAGTGTCGGCTGCTTGGTTTATTCGATCTATCAGTTTGGCGTCTGTCTCGTCACCAATATTAGGGTGGAGGGTTTCCATAAGCTTACTATAGAATGGATGATTCGTATTAAACACGATGGCTGTCAATCCACCATGATGATGCTCAACATCAAAAAAGGCGTAGCTTCTTAGGTCCTTGGTTAGGAACTCTATCTTGCGTTTGCGAGACAGAACCGCGTTTGCGATCTCTTGAGCAGCATTTTTGGAATAGTGTTTGTCAGTGATGAGATTTTTCTCAAACTCATCTCGATCTTTTTCTTTAAATTCCTCCTTGTCATAGCCGGTTTCGTACCCCTGTTTGACCCGCTCGCGGACCTTGTTAGTTGCAACATCTGCGACCGTAGGCGTATCATGGCGCTCTTTTTTAGCAGTACGCCTACCCTCGGTTTGTTTATCTAGTCGGGTTCGTACCTGTCCAATTTGTTGCCTAATGTGCTCAACGATGGGTATTAGGAGTGCTCGAGGATCGCTCTCAGACTGAATGCGATCTATAAACTCGCTAACGGAGGATTCACCGGATTCAGCCTCAGTCCGCCAATTGAACTGCGACATTCCTTCAAAGATGGTCGCACTCTGTTTGTTGTTTGTGACACCGAAGACTTCATCCAATGCCGGAGGGAACTCTACTTCCACACCCCACCAACGCTCAGTCGGATTATAACTGTTGGTCCAACTGCTATCCAAGGCTAGTTCACGACCAGCTCGAACAATAGATACTCCCAAATTCTTGGCTGCATGTTTGCCATAAGGCTTGCTACCACGGTCACCAATTTCTGGAATCGTTTCCTCGCGTGCCCAACTCATGCGGACTGTAACAATGTGCTTTTTATTACCATAATCAATGTGAAAAACCTCATCATCTTCACCCCATTTCTGAAACATGGGCTCCTTGTCAAATGGCGGTGGCGTAGAGGTGTTATTCATCAGATAAAGAGGATCGTTAATTTTAACATATTCGTTAATTGTCGGCATCTCATTCTCTAGAGCAAGTAACCGAATTGTTAGCTGACCTCTATCTATGAATTTTCGGTACATTCGACCAACGAGTTTTTCAGTATTGTCGAGTGTTGCCTTTGCACCTCGCCAAGTAAGACGGTGTGGATCAAAGTGACTCCAGAGGACAAGTGTTCCGGTAGTATCGACGATTTCAGATCGATCTCGCCACTCGGCTGGCAAAGATTGGACCTTTGGGGCAGGCACCATGGTGAGACTACCCTCCTCAATCTCATCCACATCAAGGTAGGTATAAACCGCGTTATCCGGACCATTCTGCCAAGTCCAGACTTCGACTCGGCGGCACTGAGAGATAGACGAGTTGGGTAATCCCATACCGAATCGTCCGATCCCTTTGCGATCATATAGATGGGTTCCATTGCCAAATTGCAACGCAATCTGAAGAATATCTGGCGTCATACCCGAGCCATTGTCAAGGACACCAATAGACTTGATTCTTCTGCTGTGACGTTTTTTGATTAACTTGCTTTCCTCAATGCAAATAACTTCTACATCGCTAGCATCTGCCTGAACCGAATTATCAATCAATTCGGCTAGGGCGGAAGCAGTGTTCCGATAGCCGCTGTCACGCATAGCTCGCACTGCTAAATTTGGCGGTATAATCACTGCTTCAGCTACTGCGGTTGTTTCAGAGACCATCACTCTTTCAGCTACTGCGGTTGTTTCAGATAGGCTCATTGCCAAACATCCTCCCAATTTTTAAATGCATCTGCGATACTGCCAAAGCCCGGTAGGTCCGGATCAATCACAGTAACAATTTCTGCTTCGGTGTTACCTCCAGCTTTCAGACCGCGTGTTGCGCGCCCTACCATTTGGCTATAAAGGACTAATGACCGTGTAGGACGGGCAATCATAGCCGCACTGATTTCAGGTGCATCAAAGCCAGTAGTCAATACACCATAATTGCAAAGTACCATCGGTTGTGGGTTGTTGCTACGGAAGCGTCTTATGACTCGGTCACGGTCAGACGTTCTCGTTTG
>JAPOXY010000062.1 GCA_026706845.1 Gemmatimonadota bacterium | reverse complement strand
CCCATCAGCGTGCGGGTTGACCACAACTTTTTTCAAAATATAGAGAATAGCTTTTCGAGACTCGGCCGCATTGGTAATCGAGATTCTGAGAGTATCTTTGATGCAAATCTAATCGCAGGCAATCGAGAAGGCGATGAAGAACACTTTGTCGGAAAAATGGGCGGTTTTCTCTGGCTCAACAACACGGTGGAAGACTGTAACAGATACCTCAGTTTGCGAGGGGGGGGCTATGCTTATATTGTTCACAGCTATTTTTTACAACGAGCGGCAATGTCCATCATCGGTTGGGATACAAACCACATCATAGTCGGCAACTATTTTCGCGTCAACGGAAGAAATACACTTGGAGGAAATAGAAACACTATCGCTATCTTGCGAATGGGTGAAGGTGCAGCAGGTCCACAAGGAGGACACAGTGCCACCACCGATTGGTGTGTTGCTTACAACACGTTTGATGCACCAGCCGATGTGCCTTTTGTAAACTTTATGGGGAAATATTCTCGAAGAGCCTTTGTCGCACGAAGACTCGATGAGGCACAACAGGCAGTCCAACAAGGCACTTATACCCACACCACACCTCCAGAAGAAAGATTCAGGTTCACACATCCTATCAACAACAGCTTCATAGGCAATCTCTTTTACCACCGAGAAGCTGCTACCTCCACACCCCAAAAAACCTTTTCACTCGTTCACTATGGTGTCTGGGAACAAAACGCGTTTATCTCCAATCTCATCTCAAGTCCTGTGACAGAAATTTATGAACACGATACTTCCAACGGCAAGGAGGAAAACTCAAGACAAATAACACAAAACCTGAAAGGACTCACCTTTATCTCAAGAGAAGCCGTCAGCCGAGACCAAAACAACTTACTTATTACACCCATAGAGATTCCCCAAACTTTTCGCGTTCCAAACTACGACATGCTGCCCATTGATCTCTATGGGGTCATCCACAAGCAAAAAGATAAAATTATCGACAAAGGACATCCTCTTTACAAGCTCATGGACCTCAGGGACCTGGGAGATAAGTTAAACTTGGATCGTCCTCTCACCACAAAGGACGTGGGACCGAGCTGGGATTGGCAGCCTCTTTACAGAGCACTCCATGGGACAAATCCTTACGAAAACAACCATCGTTAGTGCGACCCACCCATCCAAAAGTAAGACGTAAGAGAGCCTGCTCAGTAGGGTGTGGACTTGACCCGTTTTGGTGGAGAGTTCAGGATTTCCATCTCCCCATCTCATCTTCATCAGACATCGAGCAAGGATCGAAACGCAGCCTTGAAATTGTGTGGTGCGCTCCGCCAGAGTTGAATCCCCTCAATAATATCATCGGTTTCTGATTTGAATATCGGCTGCAATGCTTTCCTCAGTTCGGTGACCTGTATGGTCTCCTGACCTGCTTTTTGATCTGTCAACAAATCTTCGACACTTCTGCCCAACACATCTGCAATTTTTGCCAACACGGGAATTGACCCGCGCTGTTTGCCCTTTCGAATATCGCTGAAATAGGGCGCACTAATCCCAACCATCTTGGCGATCTCCTGGCCCTGTAAACCCGATTCGCGTTGCCAGCGCCGAATCTTATCACCTGCTATTTGTTTATCATAAAGCTCTCGCCTTGTCATGCATACACTCCTTTTTTTACTGAGAATGCTTCTCTACCTCCACCAACCACGCAATATCGTTCAGGTCGTGAAACGCGATATCCTCGGTCCCAATGCCACACGCACCGAGATTGGACGCGATGCTATCTTGCGTCCACCTTGCGGACCAAAAACCTTCGGCAGTCGCCACAAATCGCGATCCCAAAGGCGTCACAACGCGCTGTCCTGTATGCACGTAGAAATCGACTTGCGCGGCCTCAGTTTTCGGCACGTCCTTATACATGGTGAAAAATGCGGAACCGCCGATTTTCAGAGCGCAATAAAAACGAGAAATCGTCTGAATAAACCGCGGATTGCGGTCGAGATAGGCGTCGCTGTACAGGCTGAGATCGTCGGATTTATCTCTGATGTTCCCCGGGGTAAAATACAGGCAAAAAACCAGGTCGTAAAACTCTTCCTCAACCACTGCCTCGGCGGCATCGCCTATAAATATCTGTGCGTTGTCAATGCGTTCTTTTGCCCACAACGCGCGTGCGTCTTCAGCCATTTCGGGCGATATTTCAAAGCCGTGATACAAAAGACAGTGCGGCGCAAATAGAACGGCGTGATAGCCATTGCCGCACCCAATATCCGCAATTTTGTAGGGACCATGCCGAAGGCGCTCGCTTAGAATCTCGTCTTGCCTCTGCCGAGCCTGCCTGATCGGTTCGGGACAATAGGACGACTCAAGCGCGCGTTTGACGGCTTCATTTTCGAATTCCAGCGATATATGACTCACTTGTTCCCTCTTTGGTTTTTGCTTAGACAATTAATTATTCATGCAGAAATCCGCTATGCAGGTCAAGTTGTAAATATCAACTTTTTACCCATTTCAAACCCTTACTGTATCAATTTTACAACACCTGTGCTGAAAAAACACACATATAGCTTTCTTACTCAAATATTACAATACAATATAAAATGCTATAAAACAGGTATTTATATTATTTATTCTTTTAAAATAATTTACGGCACAGATTTTGCATATACGATTATCCAGCCGGGGTCATACACTTTCAGGAGGTTACCATGTCACAGATTCGACTGTTTTTGCTCGCTGCTCTCGTCTGCTTGCCCGTCACTGCATCATCTGCACCACACTTTGAACCCTCACCCCAAAAAACCAAATCTCAATTGTCGGGTTCAATAACAAATGGGGTCATTGACATCAACTCCAACGGCGAAATAAAAATCCACATCCCCGAAGGCACCATTTCACTCCCGACCGATTCGCTCTCTACAGTGCCAAAAGGACTATCTGTCCCCTATGCCCCTTGCATCCTCGGTGGTCCTGGTCAATCAATTCTTAGTAATCCAGTCAGATTATCTCCCGTATATACACCGATGCCAGACCCGGTGGAATTGCTCAATCACATTGGAATTTTCTTTTCAACAGCCAGTGGCGGATTTGGCTCTCGTATCAATTACGACCACAAAATATCTCCACACACGCGCTTTATCGCCAGCCCTGAATTTATCACCTATGGCCTGTCCAGATCCAGGGCTATTCTGGGAGACCTTATGCCCCTGGGCACAACGCGGATCACCCTGATCGCCATACCCATCGGCCTCCAACACCACTTTGCGCCCACATCACGTATCAATCCCCACATAGGATTTGGTTTTGGTCCCATCATCCGGCTGGATCACCGCTCACACCGACTGGGTTACTACAGGAATAATCTGGGTTTAGACAGAATAGTTCGCAATAGACACAACAGTCTCAATCTTGCGGTCCCTCTTACCCTCGATGGTTTCCCAAGTACCTCCTTGACCCTGGGCGGTCATCTCGCTTCTGGTCTGAATATCCATTTCGGAGCTAAAAAAGAACTCGCTCTCACCATTGAAGGTCGCTACACCCTGGCACGATTTATCGACGCGATGGGATCACCCGGTGATTTTAGCGGGCTTTCCCTTGCCATCGGATTTGGAAAGGCCTTCTAAAAACCACCACATAGAATCAAAAAAGGGACGCATCGGGTAAATGATGGGTCCCTTTTTTTAAAACGCCATTGATTTTAACACATATCTACAATTCCCTTCTTGACAGTACCCTATATTTAGTGCTATAATTTGAGCAACACACAATATCATGTTGATTTTAAGAAAGGAATCCTATCTCATGAAATGTCCTTATTGTGGCGTGATCGAAGACAAGGTGGTAGATTCCAGATCGAGTAAAGAAGGCACCGCCATTCGACGACGCCGAGAATGCCTGGGGTGTGAACGTCGATTTACGACCTACGAATACATCGAAGACACCCCTCTCACCGTTATCAAATCCGATGGACGGCGCGAAATCTTTGACAAAAATAAACTCATAGACAAAATCCGGCTCTCCTGCACCAAACGTCCAATCTCAACAACTCAGATCGAAGAAATCGCCGACCGAATCGAAGATCAACTCGTGAGCAGAGGCGAACGCGAAATAGAAGCCAAGCAGCACATTGGCGAACTTGTCATGACAGAACTCAAACGCCTCGACGATGTTGCCTACGTGCGCTTTGCCTCTGTGTACCGCCAATTCAAAGACCTCAGCGACTTTGAAAAAGAACTGCGGCAATTTGAAAGGTGAGAGCCCGTTCATCGTTCACCCGCTTTTACTTCCCTTTCCAAAAACTTCGCTTTCCCACCATGACAAGTCTGACACGTTGCTGGCTTGCCTGTCTTAATATCCAATAAGCGATCTGTAAATTTCTCCATCATCATGCGTGCAACAACCTTATTGGGCGTGGGCGTAACCGGATCGAGCCGACCATCGCGCCTTCTCACATGGCAATAGTCGCATGCCTTCACACCCAGCGCGCTCTGCATCTCTTTCATCATCGCCACAATTTCTCCACGCGACATACCTGCCAACCGCGAAGGCTTAGCTGCACTCGTATCGCGCACCACAAACCGCGCCGTACCCGTGTGGCAAAAAGCACAATCAATTGATTTTCCCGCTGCCGTAACCAGACCATCCACAAAATGATGCTTCATATAAAGCGCTGTTTTCTTCAACGGAGATGGTGCTTTGTAATCGCGTTCACCTGCCTCATTCACAGACGGATGGCAATACTTGCACTTTACCCCCAGAGCTTTAGAAATCGCTTCCATACCTTCTTTGCTCGTGTCCAGAACGTGGTGACCGTCCGCGTGTATAGCGGTACAAAGCAAAATAACCGCACAGCAGAAAAAAAAACGTTTCACAAAGCTCCTCCCACGACTCGACCATCCACTCCATCAGGGCTTTCCAACCCCAACAGAGCCATCATCGTAGGCAAAATATCCATCACCGTCGCGTCATCAGATGCCAAACCAGGCGCATTGGCAAACCACAACGCATCATCAAAGGTATGGGTGCCATTTACCGGGCTGGATTCAAACAAAACGCGCTTTTCAAAACCGCCCTTCAAATCGTATCCCTGCGCAGGCACTGCCATAAGATCGGGTGCCGCATCGAGGTCGTCACCAACAAATGCCTCTTCGCGCATCAACACGCGATCAATGACTGGTGCTCCACCATCGGGATCGCGAATTTCCATCAGCGTATCTGCCAAATCTCGCCGGACCTGCTCGTATTCAGCACCTGCCTGCACGCAACCCTCGCGCTCTCTGCCCTTTAGATTCACGTAAAATCGTCCGGGCAACAATGAATAACACCGCGTTCGGGGATCCAGGTCTCTCAACTGCTTTGGTTCAGGCGATGCAAAAGACAGCAACCCCATCTGTTGCAGCCAAAAATTCAAATGCACCTCGCGCTGCAGGGTGCAAAAACCGTGATCCGATACAATCATAAGCAACGTATTGCTGTATAACCGCGAAACCAGTTCCCCAATGATCTCATCTACACGCGCGTAAAACCGATTAAACCACGCGGTATGCGACGCATCTCCTCGCTCTACATCACCCCAGAGAAAGTGGTGCAGCCGATCGGTATCCATAAAATGCGCCACAAACAAATCCCATGATTCCTGGGCGTAATACTTGAACATAGCTTCTGCACGTCGGTTGAGTGCCCGGAATATCTCATCGAGAAATTTCTGGCGATTTTTCCGCGCCTGCCAGGCGTCAATATCGATCAAATACCCCATGGATTCCAGATCAGAAGCTATCGCAGGCGGATAGGTTGCTCGCTTCAAATCGGGTGACAGAAAGCCCGAAATCAAGATGCCATTGACTTTGCGAGGGGGAAAAGTAGTCGGCACACCCATAGAAAAAACCCGCTGCCCCATATTGCTAAACAGATCAACCCACGTCTTGCTGCGCAACGTTCTCGAAGATGGAATAAACATCTCATGCGTTTGGGGGACACGGTCAATAAATCCAAAAATTCCGTGCTTGCCCGGGTTGCAACCCGTCGCAATCGATGCCCATGCAGTTGACGATACCGCAGGCAGCACCGACGTCATAGGCATCAGAGACCCCTGAACGATCAACTGCTGAAAATTGGGCATAATCCCCTCGGCAACCAAACGCTGCAACAGACTATGTGGCATGCCATCCAGGCCCAGAACAACGACGCGACTAAATTTATCTCTAAAAAAATTGAGCATCTATCCGCCTAAAAATAAAACAGGGCTTTTAACCCCTTGTATATAGAAGCTAAAAGCCCAAGACATAGTAAAAATATGGGGTGAGTGAGGGGATTTGAACCCCCGACCTCCTGGGCCACAACCAGGCGCTCTGACCGACTGAGCTACACCCACCACACAAAATGCAAAACACTCCCGGCAGGGCTCGAACCTGCGACCTACTGCTTAGAAGGCAGTTGCTCTATCCAGCTGAGCTACGGGAGCAAAAGAACCTGCCCTTGAGGATTCTATCAAGGGTTAAACGGATACCAGACACATCCTATTTGAAAGCAAAATTATCATATTGATCAAAAAGTGTCAAGCAAAAGTAACCCATTTCCATCTCTACCGCTTCTTCGCAAGGCTACAGATCTGTGCGATAAATGATAGATTTTACACTTCATTTTGCTCCAAATGCCAGTTTTTTTTTGAACTTGACAACCATTCTTTCCATGATGATATTTTCTGAATATCCAATTACTCACCCCAAAATTATTGGTCCGCGCATGTCCAGAAAACGACTCACACAGGCCGAACGGCGCACCCAAATTATCGAAGTGGCAATGACACTTTTCGCCACCAAAGGATTTACCGGTACCACCACGCGTGCCATTGCCCGTGCGGCAGATGTTTCGGAGGCCATTATCTTCAGGCATTTTGCGACCAAAGAAGACCTCTACAATGCCATTATCACATACACGGTTGAAAAACGTTCAGAACAGTGGGACCAAGACACAGCCCCTCCGCCAGACCCACGCAATATCGAACACCTCTTGCGCGACTTTGCCCAGACATTTGTCAATCGCAATCGCAGAGATTCGACGTTCATACGCCTGATGATGTACAGCGCACTCGAAGATCACAAATTTCGAGAAAAATTTTTTGCAATTTACAGCAACCCCCACATGCGATCCATTCGCCAGGCCATTCAAACCGGTGTCGATCAGGGCCTGTTTTGCACGGTTGATCCAGTTATATCGCTTCGCGCTTTCTTCTTTGCACTCCTGCAATACTGTATCAGCCGTTTTGTTGCGAGTAATGAGACCGGTACACCAGAGCGCGATGACGCCATGATTGAAAATCTCGTGACAATTTTTGTGCGCGGACTGCGAATAAATAATCACAAAAGCTAATCCTCTCATGATCGATTTACGCTTTCTCGAAGAAGGCAAAGCAATTCGGGATCCCATTTGGGGCTATATCCACATACCGCCCGATTTTTTACCCCTCGTTGATGCCGAAGAATTTCAACGCCTTCGCGATATATCACAACTCGGACACGTCTTGCTCGTGTATCCCGGAGCCCGCCACTCGCGTTTTGAACACGCTTTGGGTGTGTTTCACATTACGGGCCATTTTCTCAAGCAATTGCTCAAAACCCAGCCCCCTCCAGATATTGATACCGATGACGTGCGCGTACTTCTCGCTGCGAGTTTGTTGCACGATATCGGCCATTATCCATTTTCGCATCTGCTCGAAGAAATGCAGATGTTTTTTATTGACCATGAAACGCGGGGGCGCTATATCATTGAAGATCCGAGCACAGAAGTCCATACCGCGCTTCTCAAAGTGGATATTGATCCCCAGCGCGTTGCAAATGTCATCGATTACCAGCAGCGGACCATCCCCGACCGCGATATGCGCCTTGCCCACATTCTCAGCGGTACGCTCGATCCCGACAAAATCGACTACCTTCTGCGCGATGCGCGCTACTGCGGTGTCCCATTTGGCGAGAGCGTGAACAGAGACCGTCTCCTATCCTCAATTACATACCATCACGCGACACAGCGACCAGCCATCACTTACAAAGGCGTATCCGCGACAGAAGCACTCATCTTTACCAGTTATCTGATGTATCGCAATGTTTATTGGCACCACGCGGTTCGCTCAGCCAACGCCATGTTCAAGCGCGGAATACAGGACCTTTTGGCGTATCCCAACTGTTCGTTGACGGAAAATGATTTTGACCGCGCCACCGAATCTGATCTGCTTCACCGCCTCGAAAAAGAACACACCGAACTCGGCCTTTCCTACCGAACCAGCCTGATTGGCCGTCTCAAAAGACGCAAACTCTTCAAAGTTGCCCGCATATTCTTTCCGCATGAATACGCACACAACCTCATAAATTTATTTCGCCACCTCTATGACGCACCCGACCAGCGGCGAGAACTCGAAATGGCCTTTTGCGCTCATCTTTCCTCAAAGCACCATCTCAACCTCTGCGGCAATGAAATACTCCTCGACATTCTCCAATTTACTATCAACCGCCCGTCCAATGTACCAACGTACACGCGACCCCTCCAGACGGCAA
>JAPOXY010000061.1 GCA_026706845.1 Gemmatimonadota bacterium | reverse complement strand
CCCAGAGTACGCTTGATGTCATTGGAAAACAACTGGCTCCCGTCAGTCGAGAACATCTTTTGACGTATCCCGCTGTGCGAAATGCGACCAATGTCCGCGAGTTGTTTATTCGGATTTACGACAAGTTGGGATTTGAGGTGCTCAAATCCCAGGAGGCGTTTCCCAATTATATTCTGTCGAGTAATGAATTGCCGGTTCGAGCGCATGCGGTGTTGCGCAGCAGTGATTTCGAGCGCGAAAATCTCGATTATATGGCCTGTGATAGTATTATTTGCTGGATTGACGATTGGGAATCTGCTCCTATTCCCGTTCTGGAGTTGTCTGCACACTACGATTTTTGGGGCTAATTCTCTTTTTTTGCGGCTTCCCACAGCGCATCCATTTCTTCAAGTGTAGCGTCATCAGGTGTTTTGTGCTGTTTGCACAGTTCGGTTTCGATGTACTGAAAGCGCGATTGAAATTTTCTGTTGGTTTGTATGAGTGCTTCTTCGGGGCATATTTTGAGAAATCGAGCGAGATTGACCAGGGCAAATAGCAAGTCTCCAAATTCTTCCTGGATCTTTTCTGTTACGCCGCTTTCTCGTGCGTGCATCAATTCTTCTGTTTCTTCCCGCACTTTTTGAGCTACATCAGCAATGTATTCCCATTCAAATCCCACACGCGCGGCTTTTTCCTGGAGTCTGCGAGCTTTCAATAATGCCGGCAGGTGTTGTGGCACTCCGTCGAGCAGAGAGGCTTTTTTGTCGGGTTTTTCTTCGGCTTTGATGGCTTCCCAATTTTTGATGACTTCGTCGGGTGTATCGGCTTGCGTGTCGCCAAAAACATGCGGATGGCGGCGGATGAGTTTGTCGGCGATGGCTTCGGCCACGTCGTCTATGGTAAATCGGTTTTCTTCACTGGCAATTTGCGCGTGAAAGACGACTTGTAGCAAGAGGTCGCCCAGTTCTTCTTTGATTTCGCCATCGTCATTGTCGTCAATTGCCTCGAGGAGTTCATAGGCTTCTTCGATGAGGTAGGGTTTCAGGCTCTGGTGTGTTTGCTCTTTGTCCCACGGGCAGCCCGCAGGTCCTCTCAATTGCGCCATGATGTTGATGAGTCGTTCCAAATTGGACATGTATTTCCTTTCGCATGGTGTGTCTGACTTCAATATGTATGCAAAGAGGACCTGCGTCAACCCCGATGTTTTTAAAAGTGGGAATTACCTTTTGACAAGCGGGATGTGGTGCGTTATTTTTGGATTATCTGGTTGTCTTAATGTTATCTGGCTTTGGAGGGTTGAGAGATGAGTGATTCACTGCGAGATATTATGCGAAAAGTAGGCCGCGATGATGTGCGCGAGCGGGAGCGGGAAAAGTGGTCAGAGCGGGAAGGAGATTTGCTCAGTCACAAGGAGCGAGAAGAGGACAAGGACGAGGTTGAAAAGCGGCACGATCAGTACCGCAGGCGGCAGGAATACGCGAGTCGATTGGGCCCCACCGCCGAGCGATTGCCCATTTTGAGCAAGGAAGAATCCGAGCGCAGAGCGCGCGAACGGCCCAAACGTCGAACCTATGAGTTTGAAGGTCCAATTGAAAAATTGCTGGAAAAATACGGCGATTCCAAAGAGGTGTTTAACCATATGTCTATGGGGCAGTTGATGAAGTACAAGTTGGATGAAGAGACGGGCGCGATTTACGAAAAGGACAAGATGATTTTCGACGGTGAGAAGTTGGTTTGAATATCATAATGTCGGATTTCTCGTATAATCAATAGTTGGGTTTTCCCGAAACAAGTGAGGCAATGATGTCAATTATCGATAAAATAGATGTACAGGTCCCATTAGAAACTGAGACACGGGATGCGACAGATATAGACTTGGAAGATCTCACTTCAGAAGATGAAAAAAATGAAAGCGCGCCTCCAGACTATCAAATATCAACTTATCCTGCGGATTATCCCCTGGAGGTACTTTACCAAAATTGGAAAGCAGACGAGATTATAATTCCAGATTTTCAAAGACGTTTTGTCTGGAAACAGACTCAGGCCAGTAAACTTATTGAATCTTTCTTGGTAGGCTTGCCGGTTCCTGCGGTATTTTTTTATCGCGAGCGCAACAGTCAAAAAGATTTAGTAATAGATGGGCAACAACGCCTAAAAAGTATCTTTTATTATTTTGATGGATTTTTTGGTCCTGAGCAAGAGGGATCTCGCCGAGTATTTCGGCTTACGGGACTGAGCGAAGAAAGTATATACAATGAAAAGACATTTGAGGATCTTCGAGATGAAGACAAGCGTAAACTGAAACGCGCTATTTTGCGTGCTTTTATTGTTCAACAATCGGATCCCCTAGATGACACGAGTATGTATCATATTTTTGAGAGACTTAATACCGGTGGTACTATGTTGACGAATCAAGAAATACGAAACTGCGTCTATCACGGCAATCTTACCAAATTCTTGCAAAAAATTAACACGTCTTCTGAGTGGAGAAAAATCCTTGGCAAGAATGAACCGGATAGACGTGGAAAAGATATAGAATTACTAGTGCGTTTTTTTGCTCTGCGGGACCTCTCTGCCTATAACAAGCCCATGAAAGACTTTCTTTCACGGTTTGTAAAAAAGAATAAGAATGCACCACAAGAAATGCTGAAAGAGTATCAGAACCTGTTAGATGGGACTTGTAAAGCTATTGTTAAATCCCTAGGTGAAAAACCCTTTCATATTCGCGCCGGACTAAACGCCGCTGTGTTTGATGCTGTAACAACAGCGTTCTCAAAGCATCTGGACTCAATACCAGAAGACATCAATGATCGATATAAACACTTAATCGGAGATGATGAGTTTGACTACTGCACTCGAAGTTCGACCACGGATGTAGATATTGTTAAAAGGCGCTTCAGTCAGGCTGAGCAATTTCTGTTTGATTAGGCAAACCGCTATGCGCCTTGCACGAATTGATAGAACTTTGGAGAAATGTGAAGAACATTTGTCTGATACAGATGCATTTGGGACCGAGATAGAGAGCTTATTAACTCAGTCTTTATTGGTTATCATGTGCGCGGAGTTCGAACGAAAGATTAAAGAACTTATCCGTGAAAAGTGTTCCTCGGTTGAAGATGAATCAATAGTAGAGTTTATGGAATCTTGTATAAATGCTGTTTTTAGGAGCATAAGGGTCAATGAAATTTCAGGGTTACTAAATCCCTATAAAGAACGATTCACACAAAAGATAATGGATAACAAAATTCAGGAGACTCTCTATAGCAATATTATTACAAATCGCAACCAAGTAGCACATGCAGAAGGGAGTAATGCGACCTTCAAGGATGTGAAGGAGTTTTATGAAGAAGGTCACATTGTATTGGATTTTTTTTCTGAAGCGCTGCTTGAAGATGATACCGACTCAAGTAGCGGATCGTAGATAATACAGGCGAAAATTAAAGACGGAGCCTTCGGCAGATCGAAAGCTCCGCTTTTTTTGTCTGTGATGTGAATCAGGAGATGGTTACATCGGGGCAGAGATAGACGTCTTGTATGTCGTTGAGGAGTTGGATGCCTTCGTGCATGGATCGTTGAAATGCTTTGCGCCCAGAGATGAGGCCGGTGCCTCCGGCGCGTTTGTTGATTACAGCGGTTCGCACGGCTTCGGCATAATCACTGGCGCCTGAGGATGCGCCCCCGGAATTGATCAGTCCGGCTTTGCCCATGTAACAATTGACGACCTGATAGCGGCACAGGTCAATGGGGTGATCAGATGTGAGTTCGGTATAGACTTTGTCGTGGGTGCGTCCAAAATCCAGGGCTGTGTAACCATCGTTGCAGGTCGGCAATTTTTGTTTGATGATGTCTGCGCCAATGGTGACACCGAGGTGGTTGGCCTGTCCCGTGAGGTCCGCGGCTTCGTGGTAGTCGATGTCGTCGGTTGCAAATGCCGAGTTGCGCAAATAGCACCACAGTACGGTAAATAGCCCCAGTTCGTGTGCGCGGGCAAATGCTTCGCTGATTTCGACAATTTGTCGGTTGGATTCGGGCGAGCCAAAATAAATTGTGGCGCCCACACCTGCACATCCCATTTCCCGGGCTTGTTCGATTTGTCCAAATACGACCTGATCGTATTGGGATGGGTACGTGAGCAGTTGGTTGTGGTTAAACTTGAGGATAAAGGGGATTTTGTGGGCGTATTGGCGGGCGACCATCCCGAGTACGCCCAGTGTGGTTGCCACGGCATTACAGCCCCCTTCTATGGCGAGTTTGACGATGTTTTCGGGGTCAAAGTAGATGGGGTTGGGGGCAAAGGAAGCGCCGCCGGAGTGTTCGATCCCCTGATCAATGGGGAGAATGGAAATGTACCCCGTGCCCGAGAGCCGCCCCGCACTGTAGAGGCGTTGCAGGTTGTTGAGCACGGGAATGGTGCGGTCAGAGTCTGCAAAGACCCGGTCGATAAAGTCGGGACCGGGCAGTGTGAGAAAGTTTTTGTTCACCAGTGCTTCGTAATCGAGTAAGTCGTCAGCGTCATCGCCGAGGTAGTCCGCGATTTTGTCAATGCCACTTTGAACAGCTACTGCCATGGAGAACTCCTTATGAGAAATTAGATTGGGCCAGGTCCGGTGAGATCACTGGATTGTAAATGTTTTGCAAGAGCGCGTTAATTTTTCTAAAAATAGGTGAAAAAGATACATGCAGGTGTGGTGCTTGTCAATAAATGAGGGAGATTTTCTTTGCGGGTCGGGGGATTATCGGGTAGATTTGATTTATAAGGCATACCTACATTTCACAAGGTGGTTGTTATGCATGCGATATTGACGGGTTTTCTGACACTGTGTGTGTTGGGCACAACGCTTTGGGCGCAGGAGGGCGGTTTTGACGATCCGTTATTGGTTCAGGCGGTTCAGGCGCAGTCTGTTCGGGATTATGCGAAGGCGCAGACGCTGTTTGAAGAGTATATCAAAGACCTGTCAGAAGAAGAGCAGGCGCTCTATCGCGATTTGGCGCAGGTGGCATTTCCCGATGATCTGGAAATTTACCGGGATGCGGATACAGAGAAACGCGCAGAGTTGATTGATCGCTTTTGGCAACGCCTGGATCCCTCGCCGTTGACAAAGGCAAATGAGCGGCTTATTGAGCATTATCGGCGCGTGGCGTATGCGCGGCAATATTACGGTCAGGGACAGTTCCCCTGGGATGATCGGGGCGAGGTTTATGTGCGGTTTGGCAAACCCGATCACACGAGCAAGTCGGGCGATATTCAAAATGAGATGGACCGAGAGATACAGGATGCGCGGCAAAATTACGTGAATCGCAGACGCATTGCCCTGAGGATCAGGCCCGGGCAACCCATTTTTCCCGTGCCAGCGATGTCCTGGTGGGAATACTGGGTGTATGCGGATTTGGAGGGCGGTACAGAGTTTGATTTTGTGCGTCGCGGCAAGGGGAACAGGTATGATTTTGCACCGATGCCCGAGGGCTTGAGTCTGTCTTTGACAACGGATTTGCTGGCGTATCAGAGCGAGGTGGTTTTGCGGCAAGTGGCAGCGCATCAGCCCTCTGTTTACGATGCAGATATTGCCGAGCTTCCCGTTGATTTTTATTATTTTCCCGCTGGATTTCGCGGTGAAGATGGCGCGACGCGGCTGGAAATCTACTATGGATTGCCGGCAGAGGAAATGGCGCGGTTGCCCATTGATGAAAAAACCGATCAGGTGATGCTGGACCGCGGTCTTGCGATGTTTGATAGCTTGTGGACAGAGGTCTATCGCTTGCAGGATCAATTGACATTTCAGGCGCCATCAGACCAGCAAGTGTTGGATGGGGCGTTTATTCCGGGTGTGCTCGCGTTTGAGGTTGAAGCGGGGTTGCACTATCTCTCTTTCCAGATTCGCGACGTGGTGTCGGGAAAATCGCAAGTGTATCAGCAATCATTGGCCGTATCAGATTTTTCGCAATACGACGACTTGTTAATGAGCGATATTGCCCTCGCATTTTTTGTTGGGCCGAGTGAAGAGCAAGGTCCGTTTCAAAAACGCGGATTAAAAATTATTCCAATGGCGTCAAAGGCATTTCGCCCAGATCAAAATGCATTTGTCTATTTTGAAGTGTACAATTTGAAACGCGATGAATTTGGACGAACGAGGTATCGCGTGGATTATTCTTTTCGCGCTCAGGAAAAAGGGATTGCGCCGATTCGCGCGCTGCGTGGATTGGGTCGTATGTTGCGCTTGCAAGAGAAGCGCAGGGAAGTGGTGATTTCCTATGAGCAATCGGGTGATACCACAGAGGATATGGCGTATGTCGAATTGGACTTGAAAGACGCCGAGCCGGGCGGTCAGGAAGTCCGCGTCAAGGTGACGGATTTGCTGGCGGACCGCGATGTGAAGCAAGAGATTGCGTTTAAAATTGTGCCGTAGGGCGGTGGGCTATGAATGGTGATTTAAACAAAAATGTAGATTATTCAATTATTCCCGGTGTAGATCGGGTGCTCAATGAACAGGCGATTCAGACGCTGTCAAAGCGCTGTGGGACGTCTGTTTTGACCGATATGATTCGGCAGGCGATAGACCGCGTGCGGGGGATGATGCGCGATGGTGAGGCGGTGGGTACGTCGCGTGAGGCGTTGACCGAATGGATTGTCGAGGATGTGCAGAGCCAATTGGCAGAACAACTTGCGCCAAATCTCAGGCGTGTTGTGAATGCGACCGGGGTTATCCTGCATACCAATTTGGGACGTGCGCCGCTGTCCGATGTCGCGGTGAAACACGTTGTTGATATTGCTGGCTCGTATAGCAATCTGGAGTTGGATCTGGAGACTGGACAGCGCGGATCGCGTACGACGCTTGTAGAAAAATTGCTGTGTGAGCTGACCGGCGCCGAAGCCGCTGCGATTGCAAATAACAATGCAGCGGCTGTTTTGTTGACGTTAAATACACTGGCGGGTGGCAAGGAGGCGATTGTGTCGCGCGGACAACTGGTCGAAATTGGCGGGTCGTTTCGAATTCCCGATATTATGGCGCGCAGTGGGGCGCAACTCGTCGAGGTGGGGACGACCAATCGCACTCATTTGAGCGATTACGAAAACGCTTTGACGGAAAATACAGGGGTGATGCTGGCGGTGCATCCGAGCAATTACAAGGTGATGGGGTTTACCGCCGAAGTTGCGCTGGAAGGTATGGTGGTGTTGGGACGACAACGCGGCGTGCCTGTGGCGCACGATTTGGGCGGTGGTGTGCTGGTCAATTTGCGGGATTACGGATTGCCTTATGAGCCGCTGGTGTCCGATAGTATTTCCGCCGGGGCAGATGTGGTGATGTTTAGTGGTGACAAGGTTCTCGGCGGGCCGCAGTGTGGAATTATTGTGGGTACACAAAATGTCGTAGAACAAATTCGCAAAAATCCCTTGATGCGCGCGTTGCGTTGTGGGAAGTTGACGTATGCTGCGCTGGAAGCGACGTTGAAGTTGTTCTTAAATCCAGAGGCATTGGCGCGCGAACATCCCACACTGCGCATGTTGACAGAGCCTGTGGGAATGCTTGAGCAGCGCGGTCAGCGGTTGTTGCAGATGATTGGTGAACTTGAGGAGTTTACGTGCGAACTGGTTGATTCCGATGCACAAACCGGCAGTGGTGCGCTGCCTTTGGAAAATATTCCGAGTGTTGCAGTCGCAATTTCCGGTGGCGAAATTTTGTCCCTTTCCAATGCGTTGCGCCGCTATGATCCGCCCGTTATTTGCTATGTGCGCGATGAGCAGTTATTTCTGGATTTGCGCACGATAAAAGATGACGAGGTGAGTATTGTGGGCGATGCGATGAAAAAAGGAGCGCGGGGTTGATGGCGCATGTGATTATTGGAACGGCCGGGCATATCGATCACGGCAAGACGGCGCTGGTCAAGGCATTGACGGGTATTGAGACCGATACCTTGCCCGAGGAGCGCGATCGCGGCGTGACCATTGATATTGGTTTTGCGTATTGGAAAGATAATGTGACCATTATCGATGTGCCCGGGCACGAGCGCTTTGTCAAGAATATGGTGACGGGGGTGTGTACGGTTGATCTGGCACTTTTTGTGGTGGCTGCCGACGATGGGGTGATGCCGCAGACGCGCGAGCATCTGGGTATTTTGAATCTTTTGGGTGTGCCCCGCGGTATTGTGGTGTTGACAAAAGTCGATCTGGTAGAAGAAGAGTGGCTGGAGCTGGTGGAAGAGGAATTGCGGGAGGTGTTTGCAGATACATTTTTGGAGGGTGCACCGATTGCGTACGTGTCGTCGATCACTGGCGAGGGGATTGATGCGTTGCGCGCGGCGGTTGAGGCGGAGGTCGCAAGGGTTGAGGCGCGGCCAGATCAGGGCATTTTTCGATTGCCTGTTGATCGCGCTTTTTCCGTACAGGGATTTGGAACTGTGGTGACGGGTACTGTGATTTCAGGGGATGTGCGCGTGCGAGACGAATTGTCGCTGTTGCCGGCGGGCAAAGGCGTTCGCGTTCGCGGCGTGCAAACGCATGGGCGAGATGTGGGTGTGGCACAGATGGGGGCACGCGCGGCTATTAATATAAGCGGGGTCGAGGTCGATGAGGTGTCTCGGGGCGATCTTCTGGCGCAACCGGGGTATTTTGAGACGACGTATATGATCGATGCGCGCTTGCACATGCTCCCCGATGCACCCGCGCATGTGACAAATCGCACGCGCGTGCATTTGCTTATGGGGCCGCGAGAGGTTTTGGCTCGCGTGGTGTTGCTCGAAGGTGAGACTTTGTTGCCGGGTGAATCGCAACTGGTGCAGTTGCGCCTGGAGGAACCGGGCGTTGCTGCGCGGGGCGATCGGTTTGTGATCCGGCGGTATTCACCAGTGCAAACGCTGGGCGGTGGCGTGGTGCTGGATCCGCAACCCGTGAAGCATCGGCGGTTTCGGGACGATGTCAATGACGCCCTGCGAGAATTGGAGCAGGATGATCCCACACAGGTTTTGTTGACGCGCTTAAAGGCCGCGCGATTGCGACCTCGAACTGTGCTACAACTCGCATCTGAGATGGCGGTGTCTGCGAGTGAGATTGAGAGTCAGTTAACCGCACTCGTCGATTCGGGCGATGTGATTTCTTATGTGCAGGCGGGTAAAACGATGTATGTCCACGCGATGTGCTGGCGGGAATTGCTGGACGGGATTGGCGATGCAGTGCGGGCTTTTCACGAGGCGCATCCCCTCCGGATAGGTGCGCGACGCGAGGAACTTCGCGCATTGGTGAAAGGCACACCTTCTGACGATTTGTTTGCGCAGGGTGTTGAATATCTCGTTCACGCGGGGACCTTAAAAAGCGATAATGCGCTGATTGGATTGCGCGATTACAAAATTGCGTTGACGCCCGAACAAGGGGAGATTCGCGATGCGATTGTGCGGGTATTAAAAGATGGGGGGACGACGCCTGAGGACTTAAAGACGCTGCCCGATGCGATTCAGGTCAATGCCAGCTCTGTGCGAGATGTGGTGTCGGCGATGCAGGCTATGGGAAATCTGGTGCGCCTGGAAGATACGTTGCTCTTTCACCCCGAGGTGATGGAAGAGGTGACGCGGCAATTGGTCGATTATTTAAAAGAAAATGGGGAGATCGATGTATCGACTTTTCGCAGTCTGATCGGCACCACGCGCAAATTTGCCGTGCCGCTGTTGAATTATTTCGATACACAGGGTATAACCATCCGGCAAGGGGATGTGCGGGTGTTGGGGTGAAAAACACTGTCAGAATCAGGATGGGCAGGATGAGAGGATGATCAGGATAGAAAACCCGCAGGTCAGATCAGGGCGTTTTGATTCGGTTGACCTTGCGCCGGGTAATGCCCCAAATTCGTCAAAAAAAGAGGTGACCTTGCACGATGATATGATGTTGGCTATATTGATCTGAAATGATTAAACGGATGAATTTGGG